>NZ_JBEHFM010000004.1:0-141199 GCF_040225675.1 Corynebacterium sp. KPL2680 | reverse complement strand
GATATGGATGTCGGATATTACCTATCTACGCACGAATGAGGGCTGGCTGTACCTATGCGTTATCCGCGATGGACACTCCCGCCGAGTCCTCGGCTGGTCCATGGATAGTGTGCAGGATTCTTACCTGGTTGAACGTGCACTGCGCATGGCTTATACCCTGCGTGGTGACGTACCCGATGGCTTGGTATTCCACGCAGATCGTGGCACTCAGTTCACGAGTGAACAATTGTGGAATGTTTGCCAGCAACTAGGTATTGCTCAATCGGTCGGCCGTACTGGTGTCTGCTTTGACAATGCGATGGCCGAGTCGTTCTGGTCGACATTGAAGACCGAATTCTATGACCGGAGGAAATGGCGAACCCGTGACGAAGCCGGGAAGGCGGTGGCCCGCTGGATTGAGATTGTCTACAACCGGCGCCGTCGCCACTCAGCCATCGGGATGGTAAGCCCCGTCGATTTCGAAGCCCAGCTCGCTGATCAAAATGGTAATAAGAAAGCCGCTGCTTAACCCCTAAGCAGCTTAACAACGTGTCCACGATTTGCGGGCAACCCCAGTTGTCTATACCGAGGATGTTTCGTGGCCAAGTGTTTATCTGATGCAAATTGCATGTGCGGTGTCCTTTTCTTTCGTGCTGTTTTGTACTGCACGCACAGAACACCGCAGGATGCGGGCAGGCTACAAGCCCGAAAACCAGAAAACCGCCGCAGCTGTGAATAACTTCGACATCACGAAGAGTTATCCACAGCTGCGGCGGAATGCAGCGGGCGCCGAGTTGACAGGCGCGCTAAGCCCTAGTCCGGCATGATGAAATCCGGCTTATCCAATTCCTCGATATTGACGTCCTTGTAGGTAATGACGCGAACGTAGCGCACAAAGCGCGCGGAACGATACATATCCCATACCCAGGCATCGGACATGCGCACCTCGTAGTACACATCGGGCCCGGCGGTATGGGGAATCAGTTCTACGGCATTGGCCAGGTAGAAACGACGCTCGGTTTCTACGACATAAGAAAACTGGCTGACGACATCGCGATATTCGCGGTAAAGGGACAGCTCTACCTCTGCCTCGTAGTTTTCGAGTTCCTCTGCACTCACTGTGGACCTCCAAAAGATGGGATAGCTCGCCCTAGCTTAGCGCGCAGAAACCACAATTTTCGCTAGGCACGCGCAGTGAATTGGGCATGGGCGCGCTGCACATTGCTGTAGCTCATGCGGTGTTCCGGGCTCGCCCCCAAAGCGGCAATCGCGGCCTCGTGCGCCTTGGTGCCATAGCCCTTATGCCCAGCCAAGCCATAGCCCGGAAAACGCTCATCCAGATCCCGCATGAGGTGATCCCGGCTTACCTTGGCCAACACGCTTGCCGCCGCAATGCATCGCGCCGCCGCATCCCCGCCAATAATGGGCAGGTGAGGTTGGGTAAGGCCGGGGATATAGAGGGCATCGGAAAGCACATAGCCTGGGCGCTTGTCCAGGCGCGCTACCGCCCTGCGCATGCCTGAGGTATTCGCGTGCTGGATGCCGCGCTTGTCGATGTCCCCTGCCGCAATATGGACCACCGACCAGTCCACAGCCTTGTCTTTAATGATGGGAAAGAGCTTTTCTCGTTGGCGGGGCGTGAGCTTCTTGGAATCGGTTAAGGTATCCAATTCTCCCACGATGCGCTCGGGCAGGATGCAGGCGGCGATGGTGATGGGGCCGCAGCACGCACCGCGGCCGGCTTCATCCACCCCAGCGACGGGGCCGAGCCCCGCTCGGGCCAGCGCCACCTCAAAGGTGCGCTGCTGTTTAAGCCGCCGCATTCTGGATATCCGGATCGTCGATGCCACCAAAGCGCGATACGGGCAAGACCACGGCTTCTACCTTGCCGCGCACATTATCGACCGGCACGGTGCCTTGCAGGTGATCTCCGATGTGCGCGCGGGAATCAAGGGAATTGGTGCGGTTATCCCCCATGACCCACATATTGCCTTCCGGGACGGTCACGGGGCCAAAGTACTCGCCGCCACAAGCCTGCGAGCCGGAGCCAGGATCCACCGGAATCTCGGGAGGATCCAACGTGAAGCTCTGATCTATCGGTGCGCCATCCACCATCACCGCGGAATCGCCCTCTTCGCACTTGACCGTCTGGCCCTCGGTAGCGATAACGCGCTTGACCAGGATATTTTCCCCATTGGGCAAAAGCCCCACGGATGCAAGGGCATTTTGGGCACCGCGCACCAGCACGTTTTCGGACCGCTGAACTTCAAATTCGGTATTCCAGGATTCGGGTCCTTCAAAAACCACGACATCGCCTGGATCTGGGTCGTGGAAGTAATAGCTCATCTTCTGCACCGCGATGCGGTCATTATCGCAGCCAGTACAGCCATGCAGCGTGGGTTCCATCGACGCGGAGGGAATGACATACATCCGGCCGACGAAAGCCTGAAGTAGGACTAAGAGCACGAAGCCGCCTATGACCGGTGCGAGGAAATCGCGGGTGCGCAGGCGCTGATGTTGCGGCTTAGCTTTGGATGTCTGGGTCATCGACCCCACCAATGCGGTTGAACGGCCAGAATACGAACTGCACCTTTCCGCGCACATTCTCTACGGGGATCGTGCCGTGGAAATTATCACCCATGTGGTAGCGCGAATCAGCAGACGCGGTGCGGTTATCCCCCATGACCCAGATATTCTCTTCGGGCACCTTCACTGGGCCGAAATACGGGCCGCCGCAGGCTTCCGATCCGGTCGACTCATCCACTGGGTAGGTCGGCGGATCCTGTACGTAGTCCTGGTTGATGGGCTTGCCATCCACCATGACGGCGGGATCGCCCTCTTGGCACGACACCGTCTGCCCACCGGTGGCGATAACGCGCTTGACCAGGGTATTTTCATCTGGCGGTGCCAGGGAAATAAAGCTCAACGCATCCTGGATGCCATGAATGACGGAATTGGATGAGCGCGGAGACACGTAACTCCCGTTCCAGTCGTCCGTGCCCTTAAAGACCACAACGTCTCCTGGCTCTGGGCCCTTATCGCCGTAGTAGGAGACCTTTTCTGTAAAGATGCGGTCATTTGTGCATCCCTCACAGCCGTGCAGTGTCGGCTCCATGGATCCTGAGGGAATCACGTATTGGCGGCCAATGAAGTTTTGGAATAGCCCCACGACCACCAGCACGGAAATGACGACCACGAGAGTCTCCAGCCACCACGGCATTTGTTTTTTCTCCGTGGCTACCTTCTCCGTGGCCGCTTCTTTGCCCTGCGAGATGCTTTCGTTATTCACCCGTCAGATCCTAGCAACTGCATGCCCGCAATACGGATTAGCTCCCGTGACTGCGGGGCAATTCACAGGAAATCGAAATGATTTGAAGAGAACGCAATAAAAATCTCCCTCCCTTTCCCGGCACTGTGGATGTGGGAAAGGAAGGGAGAGAAACGCTGCGCGCAGCGGCGCTAGAACTAGCGACGCTCCTTGATGCGAGCCTTCTTGCCGCGCAGATCGCGCAGGTAGTACAGCTTCGCACGGCGGACGCGGCCGCGGCGGGAGACCTTGATGGACTCGAGGTTCGGGGAGTGAACCGGGAAGGTACGCTCTACGCCGATACCGAAGGACACCTTACGCACGGTGAAGGTCTCGCGAATACCGGAGCCCTGGCGGCGGATGCAGATGCCCTTGAAGAGCTGTGCACGCTCGTTGTTACCCTCAATAACCTTGACATTGACGTCGAGGGTATCGCCGGGGCGGAAGGACGGGATGTCGTCGCGCAGCTGTGCTGCATCGACCTTGTCGATAATGTTGGTCATACCAATATTCCTTTTCAGTTTGGGACAGAGGACCCTGGCGGCTTGAAGCCTGACCGGTTCGTGCCCGTTACATAGAACGATGGACTATCTTTCCATAGGAACCGGCCAATTCCAAATTCCTCTGCTTCGCAGATTTACTACCCTACCTGGGGCGAACGGGCCGGGCGCAGCTTAGGCAGGCATGGGAGAGCGGAAGCGGGAATGGTGCTCATCGAGGATCTTCGCCGTGCCCAGGTGCCGTGCTCGGAAGACGAGGTACGAGGCCCCCACCGCAATCACCGTGATGCCAAAGAGGATGATAATCCCGCTCCAGAACGTTCCATCATGAATGCCATCGGTGGCGCGGGTAAAGGCATCCTTGGCGTAGGACATCGGATGGAAGGGGTGCAGCAGGCTCAGCGCACGCGGAATCGCCACGACCGGCCATACCCCGCCAAAGACCATGACGCCCAGGGCGAAGGCGCCGGCGGCAAAGATCGAACCAATCTTGCGCCCGAAGGTAACCAGGAAGAACTGGTAGGTCGCAGCACCTACAGCGGATATCGCAGCAAGTACGAGCGCGATCATGGACCAACTTGCCGGCTGCCATCCCAGGGTAGAAGACATCAGGGCCATAAACGCTAGTACGAGGAAGTTCAGCCCGGTCAGCGCGGCAAAGGCGCCGAAGACGCTGCGGGCAGGGCTAGTTATCCGGACTCCCCTACGCGCCATGTAGTACGGCAGCGTCATCGCCAGCAGCAGCATCACGAGGAAGCCGAATACGAGTACGAAGAGCATGGAGGCGCCGCCGGTAATATTCTTCTCGGTCGGGTCCGCTGGGTTTACCACCGTTTGCACGGGGTGGACATTGGATGCGGTGAAGTTGATGGGTACCGCCATATTTTGCGCGGAATCCTCAGGACGGGAAACGGTGGGAGCTTTAGCTGCACCTTCGGCAAGCTTCGTGGATAGTTCGCCAGAGCCTTCCTTGAGGCGATCCATGCCGCCCTTCAGCTCAGCTCCGCCTTCTGCCAGCCGGCCGGTGCCCTCCTTAAGCGCGCCCGTGCCATCGTGGAGGCGAGATGCGCCATCCTGCAGGCGGGACGCGCCGTCCTGCAGCTGCGAGGTACCGTCACTAAGCTTCCCGACTCCGCCGCGCAGTTCCTTGATGCCATCAGACAGGCGGTGTGCCCCGCCGTTCAGGGTGGTAAGGCCGCCCAGATATTCCGATTGCGGATCGGACAGGTTGTAGTGCAGCTGGCCGGTACCTGCGGAAAGTTTTTCCAGCTGCCCCACCATATTCCCACTCGATGCGGGATCAAGCTTGGATACGAGCGAATAAAGCTGGTCTGCTTGTTGGGTCATGCCGAGCCCGCGCAGAATGTCTACCAGCTGGGTAAGACCAGGCACCACGGCTTGGGCTTGTTTCAGCACGGGGATGAGCATGCCCGTGAGCTGATTGACACCGGCATCGATTTGGCCCGCACCATCGGCGAGGCGGCCGGTACCGGCAAGGAGCTTATCGGAGCCATCGGCAAGCCGGGTGGCACCGTCATCGAGGCGCGCGGCGCCATCGCTCAGCCGGCCCGCACCATCATTCAACTGGCCGACGCCATCATTGAGCCGCGTCGTTCCGTTGAGGAGCTCGGCCGTGCCGTTATTAAGCGTTCCCGCACCGTTGTCGAGCTTATTGATTCCGTCAATCGCGCGCCCGCCGCCCTCTTGCAGCTTGCCGACGCCCTCATCGAGTCGCCCCGCGCCGTCCGCGGCATTGTTCAGGCCGTCGCTCAACTTAGTAAGCCCTTCGATGACCTGGTCAGCGTACTTTTTGGAAATGGCGTTTTCCACGCTGGTTTGCACCTGCGGAATGAGGCTGGAGGAAATCACTGAGCCATTCGTGCCGTAGTAGTCATTGGTAGCGAAGTTTATCTCAGGCTTTTCGGGCTTTTCGCTGATAATGGTGACGGCTTGTTCGGAAAAGTTCTTCGGGATCGTCACCACCATCAAGTACTTGCCCTTGACCAGGCCCTCATCGCCGTCGTTCTTATTGACCTCAGAGAAGTTGAGGTAATCGGTATCCAGCAAGCCCTTGACCACCTGGTCGCCATAGTTGGTGTGCTTGCCCTGCTTATCCACGCCCGCATCTTCATTAACCACGGCAAGGTCAATATTGCGCATGTACTTGGATGGATCCCACATAGCCCACATCATGGTTCCGGCCACGATGATGGGAGCAACGAGGAGGAATACGATAAGCACCCGCGACAAAGCGCTGCGCGGGCGCCAATCCAAGAGGCGGTGCCAGCCCAGCACTCCCCGACCCTTGGGTTCCTCGCCGCTTATCGAAGGCATCTCTGCGGTGTCCCCGGCACCTTGACCGCTATCGGCCGCACGACTCATAGTTGTCTCCTTATGGCAGTAGTTCAGCGTCCCCCTTGCCCCGCTCTACTCAGCAGTGCCTCGCTGAAACAGGAAAAGAAGGACGCCATTTACTTAGTTTTGCCAAACTTACCATTAATAGGCGCGGGAGTCCGCATCGACTGCGAAGTGGCGGTCATATTTTTCGGCGCATGCGCGGTTGGCGGGGATATTTTCCCCACCGCGGCCTCAGGCAGCGGCCCACCCTGCGGTGCCGGTAGGCCACTGCACAGAGAAGTTAGAAGCCGGCTTTCTTCAGGGCATCGGCAATGGTCCCCTTGGCTGCCGGGCGCCCGCGGGAACCTCCACGATCGGAGTTGCGGCCACCCTTCTTCCCTGCTGCGCGCGAGGGCTTTTGACCGCCGCGTTTGCCGGATCCGCGCGGCGAATCGCCGCCGCGACGCTTCCGTGCAGGCTGGCCTGGTTCATCATCCAGCCGCAGCGACAGGCCGATGCGCTGGCGATCAACGTCAACCTCCATCACCTTGACCTTGACCACCTGGCCAGAGCGCACGACCTCATGGGGATCAGAAACGAACTGATGGCTCATGGCAGAGACATGGACGAGTCCATCTTGGTGCACGCCGACATCGACAAACGCACCAAAGGCCGCCACGTTGGTGACCGTGCCCTCTAAAACCATGCCGGGGTTAAGGTCAGAGACCTTATGTACGCCTTCTTTAAAGGTGGCGGTCTTAAACTCAGGGCGCGGATCGCGGCCCGGCTTATCTAGCTCGGCGATGATATCGCTCACGGTAGGGATACCGAAGGTCTCGTCCGCAAAATCGGCGGGATCCAGCTTGTCCAGCACCCGGTTATTGTCAATGAGCTCGCCGATGCCCAGCCCCGTCTGCTCCGCAATCCTTGTCACGATGGGATAGGCCTCGGGGTGAACCGCCGACGCATCGAGCGGGTCCGCTCCCCCATTAATGCGCAGGAAGCCGGCGGATTGTTCAAAGGCCTTCGGGCCTAAGCGCGGCACCTTCTTCAGCTCCTTACGGGTAGCAAAAGAGCCATTGTCATTGCGGTAGGCCACGATATTGGCGGCGATGGTGGGGTTAACACCCGCCACGCGCTCCAATAGCGGCGCTGAGGCCGTATTGAGGTCGACGCCGACGCCATTGACGGCGCTTTCTACCACGCCATCCAACGTCCGGGCCAGCGACGTCTGGTTCACATCGTGCTGATACTGGCCCACTCCGATGGCCTTAGGATCGATTTTCACCAGCTCTGCCAGCGGATCCTGCAGGCGCCGGGCAATAGAGACCGCCCCGCGCAGCGAGACATCCATATCGGGGAATTCCTCCGCCGCCAGCTGCGATGCGGAGTAGACCGATGCGCCGGATTCGGAGACCACGACGGGCGTTGGCTGCTGACCCCCAGCCTGTTTGAGCAGGTCAGCAATCTCGTGCGCGAGCTTTTCTGTTTCCCTGGAGGCAGTGCCATTGCCGATGGCCATAAGGTCAACCGAGTGCCGCGCGCACAGTGTGGACAGGGTCTGTACCGCCTGCGACCACTGGTTTTGCGGCTGATGGGGATAGACGATGGTGGTATCGAGCACCTTGCCCGTTTTATCCACCACGGCGCATTTGGTGCCGTTGCGGTAGCCCGGGTCAAGGCCGATGGTGGCGCGCTGGCCCGCGGGGGCGGCAAGCAGCACATCGCGCAGGTTCGTGGCAAAGACCTTGAGCGCGCCTTCTTCTGCTACTTCTTTCAAGCGCATGCGCACATCTAGGCTGGAAGAAACATACAGCTTGGTGCGCCATCCCCAGTGCACGGCGTTATCCAACCACGCGGAGCTGCGTTCCAACTCAAACCGATCCGCGATGAGGTTCTCGTAGTCGGCGTCGTCACCGGCATCGAGGTGCAGCTGCAGCACTCCCTCGTTCTCCCCGCGCAGGAGTGCCAGAATGCGGTGGGAAGGAAGCGAAGAAAAAGGTTCGTTGAAGTCGAAGTAATCCTTGAACTTCGCCCCCTCGGCTTCCTTTCCTTCCACCACCTGCGCCTGCATGGCACCCTGGTTAAACATGCGCTCGCGCACACTGCCTACCAAGTCTGCATCGAGCGCGAAGCGATCGATAAGAATGGAGCGCGCCCCCTCTAGCGCCTTCTTGGTATCCGCGAAACCTTCCGTAAGAAAACCCTGTGCCAGTTCCTCCGGCTGGGCCTGCGGCTGCGCAATCAATATGTCGGTCAGCTCTTCCAAGCCGGCTTCGCGCGCGATATCCGCCTTTGTCTTGCGCCGCTTTTTATACGGCAGATACAAATCCTCAAGCCGGGCTTTGGTATCGCAGGCAAGGATCTGGCTGCGCAGGTCATCGCTAAGCTTGCCTTGCTCATCGATGGCGGCAAGGATTGTCTCTTTGCGCTCTTCTAGCTCGCGCAGGTAGGTGGCCCTCTCTTCGATGGTGCGCAGTTGGGCATCATCCAAACCACCCGTGACCTCCTTGCGATAGCGCGCAATGAAAGGCACGGTATTTCCCTCCGCAAGGAGCTTCAGCGCCGTCGAAACCTGGGTTTCTTGAGCGCCGATCTCCGCCGCGATGGTGGCCGCAATATTCACGTAGATTCCTCACACTTCTATTTCAAAGCTTGGTACGGGACCCACCCAATCTACCGCATGCCTTGTCCACCGCCCCGGCCTGCCACCGCCGGACACACAAAAATCCTCTCTCTCCCGCACGCTACAAGCAGGAAGAAGAGGAGCAAAAGACGCGCTATTTTAGTGGATGACTACCTGGGCCCTATCGCCGCCAGAGCAGCTCACCCGCGAGGAGTTCCCGGAGCAGTACATCGTATAGGTACCACCGGTAGTCGGTGAATAGACGCTCAAGGTGACATCCGTTCCGCCACCGGACACCCAGTTATTCATAAAGGTGTTGTAGACATTTTTTGCAAATGCCTCTGACGTTTTACTGGTGGCAGCGTAATAGCTCGTGTAGTCGCCCCACGAGTGCCCATTGCCGCTACTTACAGGTGCCTGTGCTGGGGCGGGCGCAGGTGCCTGCTCAGTCTTGGTCACGGTAGCTTCACTACCCGACGACTTCTCGTCGTCCTTGTCATCAACGCTTGTGGAGTCCGCCTTTTGCTGAAATTGGGTTTCCTGCGCGGTGGCGTTGGAATTATCGCCATTTCCCTGCACGAAAAAGACTGCCGCAGCGGCAATGGCAAGAAGTGCCACAACTCCCAAAATGATCGCCGCAATCATGGCCCCATTCCCGCGGCTTTGTTGCGGCTGAGAATACGCGGGGTACTGGTTGTACTGCGGCTGTTGGTTGTATCCGCCAAAATCATTTCCATTGGGAGAAGTCATGCGAGAGAGTCCTTGGAGAGCAAGTAAAAATGCGAGTGTGTGCTGCACTTACAGTAGCACTACCCAGCACCGATACAAGTTTCTCTAGCGACTTTTCCTAATTTTCTTCGCTGGATTCAACGCTCCATACCGGCTCGGCCGACCACGCGAATTCGGTATGCCCGATTTCTGTACTTCCCAACCACGCCGCGGTGGCCGGCAAGCACTCAGCAACCATCGGCGCGAGGGAGGGCAGGGCTGCTGTGGTATCGCCATTGACGATGACCCGCCACAGCGGCGTGCCCTCCGCCGCGGTTCCATTGCTGAATTCATATTCCAGGGCCAATGGGCTAGCTTTCGGCGGCGACGGGGAAACTACGGTGGCAAAAATATTTACCGGCACAAAACCTGCGTCGCGCAGTTTCTCCGGCATACCAGCCAGGCTTTCTTCCCATTCTTCCTGGCTCATCAGCACAGAAAGATCCACGCTCACCCGCACTACTGTGCCTTGCCTTTCGGTTCACGCTCGCTCAATTGCGCTACAAATGCCTTATCCGCCTTACTCAATTCCACCTGATCCAATAACTCCGGGCGGCGCTGCCACGTGCGCTCCAACGCTTGTTCCCTGCGCCACCGATCTACCAGCCCATGATTTCCAGAGGTCAAAACCTCCGGCACTGCAAGCCCGCGCCACTCCCGCGGTTTGGTATAGCTCGGGCCTTCCAATAGGCCATCTGAAAAGGAATCTTCTTCATGCGAGCGCTTATTGCCCAATACCCCGGGGATAAGGCGGACTACGGCTTCTGCGATCACCAATACGGCGACCTCCCCGCCAATGAGCACATAATCCCCGATGGATACTTCCCGAACGCGGTAGCGCTTCTTTGCATCTTCAACCACGCGCTGGTCGATGCCCTCGTAACGCCCACAGGCAAAAACAATATGTTCCTCGGTGGACCATGCCCGCGCATCCGCTTGGGTAAACGGCACCCCAGCCGGGGTGGGAACGAGAAGCAGCGGGAGATCGCCATCTTCGTTCTCGCTATCTGGCTCGCCTTGTGACGCTTCAGCGTCATACGCCTGGGCTTCGACACCTTCTAATTCATCGTGGCGTGGGCGGTTGAGGTGCGGCAGGGAGGAGTCGAGGGTGGGGGCGGTGGTCCCGAGTGCGACATCGTCAAGCGCAGGGCCCCATACCTCAGGTTTCATGACCATTCCTGGGCCGCCACCAAAGGGGGAGTCATCGACCGATTTATGCGCATCTGTAGCCCACTGCCGCAGATCGTGCACGCCCACCTCAAGACGGCCCTGCTCGATTGCCTTGCCTAAAAGGGCATGGCGCAGCGGCTGCAGGTATTCCGGAAAGATGGTCACGACATCGAGCCTCATAGATCCAACAGCCCTTCTGGGGGTTGGATGGTGCACGTGCCGGCTTCCACATCGACCTCGGGGACGATGGCATGGACAAAGGGCACCAAGGCGGAGTTGCCCGAAGCCAGCTCAACCTCTAAGAGATCTTGGCTAGGCCCGTGCACGACGGAGGTCACAGAGCCGATGTCTTCCCCCTCGTGGATAACGCGCAGGCCTTCGAGCTCGTGGTCATAAAAGCCCTCGTCGTCATTCTCTAATGGGGCAGCGAAAAATTGGGTGCCTCGCAGGCTTTCCGCCTGTGTGCGATCGGCAATTTCCTTGCACGTCACCAAAAGCCTGCCTTTATGGCTGCGCACCGCAGAGATAGTCAACTCGTGTCCCTTGCGGCCCTGCCTTCCCCGCAGTGTTTCTCCCACCGCAAAGCGCACCTCAGGCTCATCGGTGGTGGGCTCTACCACCACTTCTCCCTTGATCCCATGCGACTTAATGACGCGCCCAATCATCAATTCCATGGCGCAGAGTTTACCGCATACACCCAGTTGCTCTTATTTCCTGCCGCGCTCCCCACAATCTCACTCTTAGGCATTACGCTTGAAGCATGAACGACTCTCCCCACCCGTCCTCCGATCCTCGCAGCGCGCATCAGGAGGCACCGAACTCCCCCTTGATCGACCTTGATCTGGTGGCTTTGGCACCTCCCACTGATCCTGAACGTGAGCGCCCTGGGGTCAAGCGAGTCTTAAACGGTGAGCGCGCAAACCTGATCCTTTTCAGTTTTGCCCCTGGTCAATCCCTGCCAGATCACAAAGCCGCCCACCCTATCACCGTGCAGGCGATACGCGGCGAAGTGAATTTCACTTGTGGGGAGAACACGGTCGCACTAGCCCCAGGTAACATTGTGCACTTACCCGCCTATATAGTGCATAGCGTTGCCGCACCCCTACCGGATGTGAACTCGGACTCACCGACAGAACAGTCAGACGGGCAACCGGCACTAATGCTTTTAACGATGCTTACAGGCTAATTGGAATACACACACCGTTAGGACAGATTTTGGATACATCGCAGTCTCATAACAAGCCTTACCACCACGGAAACCTCCACGACGAGCTGCTACGGATCGCCGTGCAATTAGGAAAGGAAAAAGGCCCCGAGGCTATTACCATCCGCGCCGTCACCCGCGCGGCAGGAGTATCCCCCACCTCGGCCTACCGGCACTTTAAGGATCAGGAAGAACTGCACGATAAGGTAGCCGAACTAGCCACCGACGAGCTCGTGCGCCGCCTTCACCACACCACCGATAAAGCTGGCAACCTCGCCTTCCCCGATCACCTCGTGCAGGTTGGGTATGCCTACCTCGAATTTGCCTTGGATGAAACGAACTTCTTCCGTTGCATGTTGGAGTGGAAGGCGCTTCGTTTTATGCTCGGCGTAGACTCCTCAACTCCCGATGATCCAAAAAGCGAGCACCTGAATCTGATTCAGCGCTACTTCGATCTCTTGGCCCGTCACGCCCAAGCCCAAGGCCAAACGCCCAATAAAGAGTATTTCCTACACAATAGCTTGCTGTCTTGGTCCGCCGTCCACGGGTTTACCGTACTTGCCATTGACGGGCCCCTGTCTAAACTGCCGCGGGAGGAAATCTATCAGCTATTCAAACCCGTCGTCGCAGGCAGCTTGCGCGGGATGGATTTTAAAGATCCAGGCGATGTATACGCCAATTACCCCGAATTGCGGCCACGCTCTGAATAGCGCTAGCCACTAGCCTCAGTGGCGGCCGCGCGCTGGCCGAGCGCGCAAAATCCCCCACTCGTTATCGCGCATAAATGCAACGATGACAGGTGGGGGATGAAGCTTATGCACAGCGCCCTAATCAGTAAAGGGCGCTAGAGACCGAGCAGATTACTCTGCGGACTCCTCAGAAGCTTCTGCTTCAGCGTCTGCCTCGCCGGCAGCAGCAGCGGCAGCCTCAGCTGCAGCAGCCTCTTCAGCTTCCTTCTTCTTCTTTGCTTCTTCCTTGGCCTTCTTCTTTTCAGTGATGGCCTCGATGGTTGGGCCGTTATTAGCCTCAGCCAGCGCCTCGTTGAAGAGGTCCAGCTTGGACTTCTTCTCTTCGGCAACCTTCAAGGTGCCTTCTGCGCCCGGCAGGCCCTTGTGCTTCTGCCAGTCACCGGTGACCTTCAGTAGTGCCAAGACAGGCTCGGTAGGCTGTGCACCAACGGACAGCCAGTGCTGTGCGCGCTCGGAGTCGATCTTGATGAGGGAAGGCTCTTCCTTCGGGTGGTAGATGCCAATGTTCTCGATGACCTTGCCGCTGCGGCGGGTACGAGCATCAGCGATAACTACGCGGTATTCAGCGGCGCGGATCTTACCTACGCGCTGCAGTTTAATTTTGACAGCCATGATGGCTCCTTTTCTAGTCACTGGGCAGTTCAGACACGCGCTTTTTAGCACGCCGGTTCAACCCTTGGATTTTATCTGCGCGTGACGTACCGGCCGACCGTAGACGGGAACGGTGTTACGCAGAATGAAACGTCTCATTATCGTCAGCAGTTCACACCACTGCGATAACCCGAACCATTTTAGCGTGTGCAGGCAGTATTTTAAAATCTCCGCGTCTCCCGCATTCTACCTTGCCTCGTTATGCCTCCGAGACCATTAAAGAGTAACCTGATTAGCCGAACGTAAACCTTTGACCCAGAAGGCTTAGAAGTACGCCACGCTTGTTTCCCCATGAGCAAGCGCACGAAATGACGTTTTATGACAAATGATTCTCCACGCAACTTTCGATACCGCTATGACCTCGATGGTCTGCGCGGTATCGCAATTGGCCTCGTAGTTATCTACCACGTCTTTGTCGGTCGTGTCTCCGGCGGCGTGGATGTCTTTTTACTGCTTTCCGGTTACTTCTTTTTAGGCTCACAGCTGCGCTATGCCGGCAAGCCCAACGCGTCATTGAACCCATGGTGGCCAATCTGGCGCACGTTGCGCCGCTTGGTACCAAGCCTTGTTTTGGTCATCGGTGTGACGTATATCTTCGTGCGCCTTTTCACGCCGCAGCTCATGCGCACTGAATTTACCCAGCAAATTTCGGCAACCATGCTGTACTACCAGAACTGGGAGCTGGCGCGCCAACACGCTGACTACACTGCGGCCGCCGCCGATACTTCCCCGCTGCAGCATATGTGGTCGATGTCCGTGCAGGGCCAGTTCTACCTGATGGGCATTGCCTTTGCCCTCATCCTGGCTGCGATAATGAAATGGCGCCCGCAGCAATCTTCACTGCGCACAAGCCGCTTCCCCACGGTCAACCAAATCGCCGGCCCCATCCTCATCGTGGTGACCATCATTTCCTTTGCCTATGCCTCGCGCCATGGGCTACACGGAACTCCAGAAAACTACTACTCCACGTGGTCACGCGCCTGGGAGTTGACCCTTGGTGCGGTTCTAGCCATCTACGGTTCTGCATGGAAGATTCCTGCGCGTTTTTATGATCTGTTTACTGGCCTTGGCCTTTTCATGCTGGTCTTTACCGGCGCCATCATCGCAGAGACCACCGCCTACCCAGGACCGCTCTCGCTTTTGCCTTTGGGCGGTGCCGTGCTCATCATCTTGGGCGGTGGCGGCAAGATCTCCAAGGCCATGGCCTCTAAAAAGGCGCGCTGGCTAGGCGATGTCGCCTATCCACTGTATCTATGGCACTGGCCGCTGCTTATTTTGTCCACCTCGTACTTGGGCCAGCAGACCCCGTCGTGGTGGCTGGGCATCATTATTATTGCCATCTCCCTGCTGCTTGCAGATATCACGCATCGCTTCATCGAGCGTCCCCTGCGCCAGCACCGCAAGCGACCCTTGGCAGAGGATCTTCCAGCCCACAAGGCAGTCTCCAGTCTGTCCACCCGTGCCGGTGCCGGTCGGGCCATCGGCGGCGTCGTGGTCGCCAGCTGCGTCACGGCGCTGCTTCTCATTCAGCCGCTGTGGCTGCGCACCCTTAATATCGCCGACGCGGAAATGCTCAACCCCCAGCAATATCCCGGCGCTACCACGTTCATCAATGACATCACCCCGCCGGATGGCGTAGAGATCAAACCTGATCCCATCGTGGCTAGAGGAATCCAGCCGCCGGTTGCTGCAAACTGGTGCTTCGTGCCCGATAGCCAGCCCGCTGATTTCTTCTTTGAAACGCGCAGGGACGGCAAGACCCCCTGCATTTTCGGCGACACTACTGCCGAAAAGGAAGTCTATTTGGTGGGAGGATCCCACGCGGAGCAATACTCGTCTGCCCTCGACCGCCTCGGCCGAGAGATGGGTTTCAAGCTGGTTCCCCTCTTGCGCCAAGGTTGCCCCATCGAGCTTGGCGATGACGTCACGGTCAGCCCCGAATGCGCCGAGTGGGGTGAACTGGTCATGGACCGCATTGCCGAAGCCCAGCCAGAGTTGGTTATCTCCAATACCACCCGCCCGCAAAACGAATTCGGGCATGGCCCAGACGCTGTCCCCGCCGGCTACCAAGCCTTTTGGGAAGAACTATCCAAGCGCGATATCCCCTTCCTGGGTTTCCGCGATAACCCGTGGGGATTCGATGAGGACGGGGAGCCGCGCGAATTCGATGAGTGCTACGTTGCCACTGAGGACTCTGTGGGCTGCGGCATGCGGTTTGAGCAGGTTTACCAACCTTACGATCCAGGTGCCGTTGTTCTATCGCAGTACGAAAACATGCTGTCCCTCGATACCGCGCCGTGGTTCTGCGATGCTAATGGCGATTGCCCGGTCATCATCGGCAACACCATGGTCTACCGCGATATGCACCACATCACCAACGCCTTTGCTGATTCCGCGATGCCGATGATCCGAGAAGCCCTCACGCCCTTCTTGAACGGTGAAAAGGTCCAACAAGAGGCGCCAGAAATCTCCCCGGAAGAGGCAGAGGCAGCACTAGAGGAATCGCCAGCTGCCCCCACCACCGGTGGCACGCGGCGCGCCAACCCGGTGCCGTATCCCAATACCCTGGAAAACGACCCGGTGTAGACGCTCCCCCGCGACGGCACACACAAAGGTGGCCCATCACCTGAGAGGTCATGGGCCACCTTCTATTTATGTCTCTGCGCGGCTACTTTTTGCCCTTGCCAAAGTTGAGGTTATCGAGGTCGATATTCTCCATGCCCTTGGGCATCTTGGGCATGCCGGGGATCTTTCCACCGCCAAGGCCACCGGCACCGCCGGCACCGCCCATTTGCTGCTGCAGCTGCTGTAGCTCTTCCATCGACGGCATACCGCCGCCCATTCCTGGCATACCACCCGGCATCTTGGGGCCGCGGTTGCCACCGCCGCCCTTGCCCTTCTTGCGCTTGCCGTTTTTGCCCTTGCGGCCCTTTGGCTTTTTCTTGGTGGCAGAACGTCCGCCACCGCCCATGCCAAATTGGCCGGCCATCTTGGACATCATCTTCTTGGCTTGGTTGAATCGCTCAATGAGCTGGTTGACCTCAGAAACGCTTACACCGGAACCATTGGCGATGCGCTTGCGGCGCGACGCGTTCAAGATCTTCGGGTTCTCGCGCTCTTCTGGGGTCATACCGCGGATGATGGCCTGGATGCGATCCAGCTGCTTTTCATCCACCATGGCGGCCATCTCATTCATCTGCTTGCCGCCAGGCATCATCTTCAGCAGGTTGCCAATTGGACCCATCTTGCGGATCATCAGCATCTGGTCCAAGAAGTCATTCAGCGTGAGCTCGCCGGAGCCAAGCTTAGAGGCTGCTTCTTCGGCCTTCTGGTGATCCAGGGTGGCTTCCGCCTGCTCAATCAGGGAGAGCAGGTCACCCATTCCCAGGATGCGGCTAGACATGCGCTCTGGGTGGAAGACATCGAAATCATCGAGTTTCTCACCGGTGGAGGCATACAAAATCGGCTTACCGGTCACCTCACGAATGGACAGCGCTGCACCACCGCGGGCGTCACCATCCAGCTTCGTGAGAACCACGCCGGTAAAGTCCACGCCATCGCGGAAGGCCTCTGCCGTTTGCACGGCGTCCTGACCAATCATGGAGTCGATGACGAACAGGACTTCATCCGGATTTACGGCATTGCGGATATTGCGCGCCTGTGTCATCAGGGTTTCATCGATGCCCAGGCGGCCGGCGGTATCGATGATGACCACATCGTGCTGCTTCTGTTTTGCTTCAGCAATACCGCGCTTGGCGACGTCCACCGGGTCCCCGTGCGAGGTACCCATCTCGTGGTCATTGGAATCCAGGGAGGTACCTGGGTCTGGAGCGAAGGTCGGGACTTCCGCGCGCTCGCCGACGATCTGCAGCTGCTGCACGGCTCCTGGGCGCTGCAAGTCACAGGCCACGAGCATCGGGGTGTGCCCCTGCTTCGTGAGGTGCTTGGCCAATTTACCGGCCAAGGTGGTTTTACCAGCACCCTGCAGACCGGCCAGCATGATGACGGTCGGTGGATTCTTGGCCAAGTTCAACCGGCGGGTTTCTCCGCCTAGGATCTCAATGAGCTCTTCATTGACGATCTTGACCACCTGTTGGGCGGGGTTGAGCGCCTCAGATACTTCCGCGCCGCGGGCGCGTTCCTTGATGCGCTTGATAAACCCGCGCACCACCGTTAGAGAAACGTCAGCTTCCAGCAAGGCCAAACGAATCTCACGAGTCGTGGCGTTGATATCCGCCTCAGTTAATTTGCCCTTGCCGCGCAGGCCCGCCAGGGCTGACTGTAGGCGGTCTGATAGTGAGTCAAACACTACGGATGCGCTCCCTTAAATTAGATCGATCTAAAGTTCAATTATTCAATCTTAGTCCCTAGCCAGGGCCCTGGTCACATTCCCCACCACCTGGGCGCGCGAAACCGAAGCTCCAAAGAACACATGCACAATCATCGTGGCGCCCAGGATCTCATGGCGCAGCCACATAAACTCCGGCAAAGACTCCACCAAATAGCCCAATGCACCTATTCTCTCGACGGTACGAATCTCCAAAATACCGCCCACGTTAAAGGCCGCCGTCGTGGGCTCACCTGCGATATCGGGAAGCTCTTTGTACGTACGCGAATTATAGGACTGGATAAACCTATCCGGTTCCGCGGCCTCTGTGAGCGTCTTTTGCACAGTGCGGATGACAAACTCCGCCTGATAGCTACCAGCATCACCCTGTACGAAATTGGCCCGCACAATCGTCCACCCCAAGGCTGAAATCAGCGCAAAAATGCGCTTAAACTCTGCCTTATTGGCACCGGACGAGGTCACGGTGACCACTTCCTCCTGCCAATCAACCGCAAGCCCTACCCCATACTCGTCCTGCGGAACACGGACTAAGGGGCGGGTGACTATGCGCGGCTTATTCGCTTCCAAAGCGCGGGCGACGATAAGGGCCTGCGCCTGTGCGGTGCGAGCAGACCACACGCCAGGGCCTGTTGATAAGGCATCCGCCTTGGATAAGGTCTCGAGCAGCGAAATGGTCAATTGATCATAATGGCACGCATTCAATAGGGCATCGCGCGCGGCATCCGAACTCGGATCCATCGTCGCTGCCAATCGCGCCAGGCTCGTATGCTCTGCCACCACGGTTTGCACGCGGGAAATATCTGCAAGATTAAAGCGCATGCGCGCGGCCTGCCGCGCCACCATCTCTGCTCCTACTTGCTCGTGCGGGCGGTCATGTCCCTTGCCTAAATCGTGGTACAACGCGGCCAGGAGGAGCAGATCCGGGCGCGCCACCGAGGTCCGCACCTCGGCGCAGCGCGTGACGGTGGCGACGAGGTGGTAGTCAACAGAATGCATGTGGCTGCGTTCTCTGGGCAGTAATCCGCGCACATGACCCCATTCTGGGACCAAGCGCTCCCACAGCCCATAGCGATCCAGCTCCGCAATCACCCGCGGGGTATGAGACGGCGAAGACAAAATGGCGAAAAAGTCATCCACGGCCGCCCGCGGCCACCGCTCCGGTGGAGCCGGCAGCTCCTGCAGTACCCGCCATGTCGTTGCGGAGACGGAATAGCCTGTCCGCGCTGCGGCCGCCGCGACTCGGGTCAACAGCCATGGGTCTGCACGATTGGGTGTGCGGGCCAAGGAGATAACGGCACCATCAGCCACGACGTCCACGTCAAGGGGCCTGCGCACGCGGTCTCGCCCCTGCGCCGGACCAGCGCTGCGGCTACCCAAAACGCCGCGGGCTGTGGCCAAGCTACGCTCTACCGCCTCGTCGACCGCAGAGGCCGCAGTAACCAACGCCGCGGTGAGCTCATAGCGGCTGCTAAAGCCCAATTCATCAGCAACATCTGCGGCAAAGTCCGGATCCAAAATATCGCGGTGGCGGCGAGCCTTGACGTGCAGCAGGGTCCGGGCATCGAGTAGCAGCCGCCGCTCTTCCTCCAGCGCGGGCAGATCACACAGGTTTCCCAGGGCTAAAGCGCGCAGGAGCTGAATATCGCGCAATCCCCCACGCCCGTTTTTTAAGTCTGGGTTGGTCATGGTGGCAACGGCGCCGGAGCGGTTCCACCGGGCGATGGCGATATCGACGAAGCTATCAAAGCCCCGCTGCAGCTGCCGCCGCCACGCGTGCAGGAGGCGCTGACGGGCGTCATCGACAAGCGGCTTATCGCCTGCGATATACGTCAGATCCAATTGAGCGAAGCCAGCCGAGGCATCCTGCAGGGCAATCTCCGCGCACTCCTGCGGGGTACGCAGGGCAAAGTCCAACCGATACTTGGCATCCCACACCGGGTACCACAATTTTTCTACCTGGCTGGGGTCTGGCTCGTGGTCCTCCGGGAAAATCAGGATGACATCAATATCGGAATAGGGAGTCATCTCCTGCCGGGCCACAGAGCCGGTTGCTGCTAGCGCCGTGTGCGGCGGCAGGTCCAAACCCTGGAGTACGCGCACCGCCGCGGCATAAGCCTCCCTACGAAGAGCGGATGCTGTCACCATGTGTGCTTAAAGGGCGGTCTCGCCGCGCTCCCCGGTGCGGATGCGGATGACGTCTTCTACCGGGGTAATCCAAATCTTGCCATCGCCAATCTTGCCGGTATAAGCGGCTTCCACGATGGCATCAATGAGCTCTTCCACCTGGTCATCAGCGGTCAAAACTTCTAGTTTCACCTTGGGTACAAAGTCCGTCGCGTATTCGGCACCGCGGTAGACCTCGCTGTGCCCGCTCTGCTGCCCAAAGCCCTGGCTTTCGGTCACGGTAAGGCCGTGGACATCCTGCTGTTTTAATGCCTCCCGGATATCCGGCAGAGTAAACGGCTTCACAATGGCGGTAATAAGTTTCATTTAATCCTCCTGAAGAAAAGTAAAATTCAGCGGCCAAACCTGGCGCGGATATGCTGCATTCCAGTCTAGCCCCGCCCAACTTCCGAATGTGCCCGAATTACGGTGACGATCTGCAATTACAACTGCATCCACTGCGTTAAACACCCCGGCAGCACAGGAGAAACGCGGGCCGTACATCCTCCATGGAGAAAGTACGAACCCGCGCTGCACACTAGGGAAAGATAACCCTAGATTTCGTCTTCATCAGCGTAGACGGTCTGAATTTTCTCATTATTGTGTTTGGCGTGTTTAACGTCAGTAACCGCAACACCGTAGATGGAACGCCCCAGGTAGAACGAACCCACCGAGCCAATAATCCAGACACCAAAGCACGCGATGAGGCCCTTGATAAGGAGGCCTAGTGAAAAGCCATCCTGCCCAAAATCCACCACTAGCTTGGCGAGGATAATAAGCGGCACCGCCAAACCCACGGTCGGGCCCATCAGGTTGGCACGGGTCAAGGCATCCGGCGCGCGCCACAAAGAGACCACGGTTGCCACCACGAGGATGGTGGCCACAATGAGCAGAACCGAAGCAATAATCTCGTAAACAGCCATGACTTATCGCCGACCTTTCGAAATAATGCGTGCCATAGACAAGGTCGGCAAAATACCGGCCGCGATGGCGCCAATCAGGGCAATGTCATAGGCCAGTGGGGAATTGTTGATCATTGACCAACCGAGGTACATGCAGATCATGCCGTAAAAGACGATGTCTGACATCACCGCGCGGGTGAGCTCGTCACGGGTGCGCAGCGCCAATAGCACCCCGCACCAAGCGGCCCCGCCCATGATGAACACGCACACTAGTACAACCCAACCGAATGGGGACAATGTTGCAAAATCAATCATCGGTCGGTCTCCTTCCTGCGTTGAATTTTCCGGGCGAGGTGCTTGGGCTTTTCGACGTCCGCCTGGCTCTCCGAAAGCGGAGTGTCCTCCGCCCGCGCGAGATCCGGTGAGCGCATATAGCGGCCGAGCGTATCCAAGGGGAATTCATAGAAAGCCTCATCGAGCTCCGTCGTATCCCCTTGCCCAGGAACGCCATAGTCGATGCTCTTCACGCGCGGTGCCAAATGCTCTTCCATATCGGCCAAGTCAGCGACGATCGCTGCAGGATCGGAACCCTGTACCGCTTGTACTAGCACGATGCGGGGCAAGCCCTTCCGCGGTGGTTCGCGGAGCCCCAAAGACAGCGTGCCTGGGGTAGCGGTAATGGAAGAGGTGAACCAGAAAATCTCCCAGGCGCTGGTAACGCGCAGTGGGTACCGGATGATCACCGGGTGGTATTCGTTATCGGGCTTAAATGCTGACATCGCCAGGGTGAACCCAGCAACGAAAATCTCCTTGATGAGCCAGAGTGCATAAGCTACGGCATGCATTTATCGGCCCTCCTGAATGTCATTGATATTAGGTAGTGCGGCTGAGTCATCGCCCAAGATGGTGTCAGTATAAGCCGTCGTGTCCAGCAGTTGTTCGGCTGCGGTTTCCACCGCATCAATAACCACGCCGGAGAAAATGAACATGCCCAGCGAGACCAAGATGAGCGCTGCGGAAGGCGCCATCAGCTTCTTGCGGATGATGAGCTCATCGGGAACCTTGTCCGAGGGCAGATCGTGTCCCCAGAAGGCTTCGCGCCAGACGCGCAACATCGCCAAGAATGCCGCGAAGGAGGCGATGATGATGGCGGCAATCGCAATCCAGGCCCAAGCGCCGCCATTGCGGGCAACCTCGAAGACGATCATGAGCTTGCCCCACATGCCGGAGAATGGCGGGAAGCCCACCACAGAGAAGGCACCGGCGGCAAAAATCCAGGCGATAATGGTATCGCGGCGCGCGAGGCCGGATAGCTTGGTCAAATCACCCGTACCGTAGGTTTCCTCGATAGCACCGGACGCCAGGATCAACGAGCCAACGGTCACCATGTGGTGAATCGTGTACATGATACCGGCGGCCAGAGCGCGGCTTGGGTCTTCCGAGGTAAAGGCCAGCATCACCAAGATGAACGGCATACCGTTGAGCATCTGGTAACCCAGCACGCGGCGAATCGTCTTTTCGGTCAGACCACCAAAGGCGCCGATCATCATCGAGATCAGCATGAGGACGATGATGAGTACGTTCCACCGCTGCTCAAGATCGAAAAGCTGCACGTACAGCCGGTAAAGCATGTACACAGCAACCTTCGTGTGCAAGCCGGAAAAGAGCCCCATCACCGCGGCCGACGTTCCAGGATAGGTACGCGGCAGCCAGGACTGCACTGGGAATACGCCAGCCTTGGCGGTAATCGCAATGAGAATAATGCCCGCAGCGACGGTCACCGGGCCGTTGCCGGCGGCGGCTCCCTGCAGGGCGGCCAAGTTAACCGAGCCGGTGACGGAATAGATATAACCGACACCAACCACCAGCAGCGTGGAGGCGAAAAGGTTAACGAGGACGAACGCGCGACCAGCTGCCAGGCGCGACCACGTACCAGACATGGTGATAAGGCCGTACGACGGCAGCAGCATGACCTCAATGAACACGAAGAAGTTAAAGAGGTCAGCGGTCAGGAGCGCACCGCACACACCGGTGATAAGAATCAGCGTGAGCGAAGGGTAATAACGGGATTTAGTCTCCCCGCCCACGATGGCGAACCAGTTGGCGCCAAAGGCAACGATCATCGTGGTGATGATCATCAGCGCGGAGAAGGCATCCGCCACGAGAGGAATACCCACATTGCCTACGTAGAGGCCCACGGTATGTGCCACTACCCCATTGTTCATGGTGTAGATCAACAGCCCCAGGCCGGCGAAGACACCGACTCCAGGGATGATGAGCATGATCGCATCGCGGACGGCGCGCCACGGCGCCAGCAAGGCAAGAGCCGCGGCAATGAGGGGAATTGCCGGGAAAAGCGGAAGAAGTTGGGCTACAACATCAGCCATTATTTTTCATCCTCCTTCTTCCTCTGTACCCCGCGCTCAGCCACAGGGGTGTCGTGGTCTACTCGGCCAATGCGATCGAGCTCATTTGCGGATTCTTCCAAGATTGCTCGATTCTGGGCATCGCGGCCCAAGGTAGAAAATGCGTGGTCGATGGTGTTGTCATCGACGGGTTCCACCACATCGGTGTCATCGTTTTTGCCCATTGCGGCCATGGTCAACAGGATGGTCGAGGTTGCCATGGAGATAACAACTGCCGTTAGAACGAATGCCTGCGGTAGCGGATCGGCCATCTGGTCATGGGGGACTTCCGAGGGAAAGGCTTCACCTCGGTAGGAGTACACGCCAGTGGCCAACAAGGTCAGGTTGGCACCGTGGCCGAATGCCATCATGCCCAATACAATGCGGACCAAGCCGCGTTGCTGAATGAGGTAGACGGCGCCACCGATGAGGATGGCGATTGTTAACGCGAGAATCATTACTTCTCCCCTCCTCGGTTGGCGTTAGAACGGCGACGTTGCTTTGTCTTTGTCTTTGCCTCTTTGGGGCTGAGCAAAGCCAGCGGATCCGTCGACGGGTTGATTGGGTCTGGGTACGGATCGTCCGCATCCTCAACGGCAATCCGCGGCGTCGCCGGCAGGGCCGAGTCATCATCATGGACCCATGGCAGGTAGTCCCGCTCGGTACCAGGCCTGAGGTAGCCACCCAAGGCATTGATGGCCATCGTGAGCATACCCAGCACCGCCAGATAAATACCGAGGTCGAAGATGAGGGACGTCGTCCAGTGCTGGCCAAGGGCCTCACCGTGCAAGGCGGTAAGGAAACCACCATTGCCAAAGCCGTCGTGCCAGTAGCCAATAAAGCCTGCCAACAGCGCGGTAATGATGCCAATACCGGTAAGGTGCACGGGGGTCATGCGGCCGAAGACAATTTCATCGGAGCCGCGGGACAGGTAGGTAAGTCCGATGGCCGCACCCATGATGAGCGCAGCTGGGAATCCACCGCCGGAAGAATTGTGTCCGCGGAAGAACACGATGACGGACATGATGATGAGCAAAGGAATGACAATATTGATTCCCTTGCGCAGCGGCACGGAGTTCAGCTGTGACTGGCCGAACGGCGCCGGGCGCGTGCCCGAGCTGAACGGGAAGCGCGGCAGCGTGGTGGTAATGGCTGCAATAACGACGGCGGCCATGCCCAGCACGGACAGCTCGCCCAAGGTATCGAGTGCACGGAATTCCACGATGATGGTGGCCACGACGTTATCGCCACCCGTGATATCCGGTGCCTTGTCGAGGTACCACAGCGCCAGGTCCGAGCGTTCGTGCCGACCCATCAGGCCCCAGACTCCGAGGAAGGCCGCAACACCGGCCAATACGGCGATGCCGATGGAGCCCACCCTGCGAGATTTATCCGTAACCGGCTGGAAGGTCTCTGGCAGGTAACGCAGCACCATCATCATGACGACCACAGACAGTGCTTCCACCATGAACTGGGTAAGTGCCACATCCGGTGCGCCCAAGAGGAACATCTGCAAGGTAACGCCTGTACCCGCAATGCCGATCATGACGGCGCCGGTAAGGCGGTTCTTGGTGCGCACCAGCCCGAATACGGACAACGCAATAATGCCCAATGGCAGCAGGTCCCACGGGTTGTCTAGCCCATCGACGCGCGGTTGCAGCGGTACGCCGTCGACTCCCTCGCCGAACAACGTAGTACCAGCAAGAACAATAACCACGATGACAATCGGCAAAATGTGGCGAGACGGATTGTGGGAATCGGACATTTTGCCCAATACCTGGCCGAGCTTGGCGCAGCCATCTTGCAGGCTTTGCAGGAGCTCGTTGCCGCTGCGCGGCATGAAGTTGCGTCCCTCGAAAGCCGGCCACATCTTCTTGCGGACAAAGATGGCCGCAATTCCGGCTACCAGCACGAGGACCGAAATGATAAATGGCACGTTGATTCCATGCCATACCGCAAGGTGAGCATGCGTTTCCATGCCCACGGCGCCAACGGCATGCTCCAAAGGCTCATCGAAAATGCCCAGGACGAAGACGAGCGGCAGGGACATAAAGCCCGGTAGCGCTGCAGGAAGCCACAGGGAAACTGGGGCTTCGTGGACATCGTCCATGGACCGTGGCCCATCGAAGAATGCGCCGAAGACGATCTTTGCTGAGTAGGTGAAGGTAAAGAAGGCACCGATTCCTGCCACGGCAAGCAAGATTGCTTGGCCTGCGCCGCCAATGGGGGCATCCTCAAAGGCAGTGAGCATGCCTTCCTTGGACACAAAGCCCAGCAGCGGAGGTACCGCAGCCATGGATGCGGCGCCGATGACTACAGAGCCAAACGTCCACGGCATCTTATTCCACAGCGGGCCAAGGCGGCGGATATCGCGCGAACCTGCTTCATGGTCAATGACGCCGATGAGCATGAACAGCGAGGACTTGAAGAGCGCGTGTGCCAAGGTGTGTACCAGTGCCGCACCGATAGCGAACGGGGTGCCCACACCGATAGTGGCGACGATCCAACCCAAGTGGGACACGGTGGAATAAGCGGTCAGCTTCTTCAGGTCCGTCTTTTGCACCGCAAATACCGCGGACATAACCGCCGTACCCATACCGACGACGATGAGCACCCAGTTCCACACCGCGACGTCGTAAAAGATCGTGGAGAAGCGAATGAGCAAGTAGATGCCCGCCTTGACCACGGCCGCGGCATGCAGGAACGCCGAGACTGGCGTAGCGGCGGCCATGGCTTCTGGCAGCCAGAAGTGGAATGGGAATTGAGCGGACTTGGTAAAGGCAGAAGCCGCGATTAGCACGGCAACGCTTGCGGTCACACCTGGTCGTTCATCCCATACCGAGGATGCGAGGATCTCAGAAATGGTGGTCGAACCAGTGGTCACTGCGGCAATGCCTAATGCCGTCAATAGCGTAAGGCCACCGATAAACGTCAGAATTAAGGTGCGCTGGGAACCTGCCTCTCCCCCAGAGCCAGAACGCGCGATGAGCATGAAAGATGCCAAGGAGACAAGCTCCCAGGCGAGGAATAGGACAACAACGTCATTGGCCAGAACCAGTAACAAGATGGACAGCGTGAATGCCGTCATCAGTGTATAAAAGCTCGTATTTCCCTCGTTTTTAGGGAGATAGGCTGCCGAGTACGTCAACACGACAGCGCCAATGACAAGAGCCAACATGGCGAAGAAGATGCTCAATGCATCTCCACGCAGAGCGAAACTTACGTCAACCCCCGGTGCAATAAAATCGCGTACCCAGGTGGCTTGGAAACTGAGTTCCTCTCCCGCTGCAATGGCAGAAAAATCCTTAGCAATGAGCACCGCCGCAATGAGAAAAAGGCCAGCTAATGGATAGCCTGCCTGTCGGTCCATGACCTTTACGGTCACCGGTGCCAAGATCACTGCCAATGCCGCAAGGAGGACAGCAAAAAGTAGCGTCACGAAATACTTGCCTCACGAACCTTGGTCTTGGATTGGTGCGAATTTCGCACCAAATCACTAAATACAGCCCTACCAGATTACCATTGCTCACCAACCCAATCCAGATCACAGTAATTCAGGGCATCCCATGCTCGCGGGGCATACATGCACGGCACATAGGCGAGAGAAAACTCCCCAGCGCCCGCGGCTTTCTCGCTTTTGTAAGCAGCCGGGGTCCTGGGGAGTTATCTAAGCCGGTTGAAGGAGTCCCTATTTCTCGCCTAACAAGGCATCGACAAATCCTTCGACTTCGAATGGTGCAAGATCATCGGCGCCCTCGCCCAAGCCCACAAGCTTGACTGGAACGCCCAATTCTTCTTGCACCTGGAAGACGATGCCGCCCTTCGCCGTGCCATCGAGCTTGGTGAGCACTACGCCGGAGATGTCCACGACCTCGCGGAAAATGCGGGCCTGTGTCAGGCCGTTTTGGCCCACCGTGGCGTCGAGGACCAAGAGGACCTCATCAACCTCGGTCTTCTTTTCTACAACGCGCTTGACCTTGCCCAGCTGATCCATCAGGTCGGTCGAGGTGTGCAGGCGGCCGGCCGTATCAACCAAGACGACGTCGACCTGCTGCTCCACACCGGTGGCCACAGCATCAAAGGCCACGGAGGCAGGGTCTGCGCCTTCCTTGCCGCGCACGGTTTCGGCGCCCACGCGGCGCCCCCAAGTTTCTAGCTGGTCAGCCGCTGCGGCGCGGAAAGTATCTGCCGCACCCAGCAAGACACTGTGGTCCATCGATACGAGGACGCGGGCGAGCTTACCGGTGGTGGTGGTCTTACCGGTGCCGTTAACACCCACGACCATCACGATGGCCGGCTTGCCGTCATTAGGCATCGCGCGAATGGAGCGATCCATTTCTGGGTGGCAGGCCTCGATGAGGCATTCACGCAGCATCGCACGTGCTTCTTCTTCGCTCGACACGCCACGCTCAGCGATCTTGTCACGCAAAGAATCGGTGACCTTCATCGTGGACTTGGTGCCGAGGTCCGCCATGATGAGGGTATCTTCAATTTCCTCCCAGGCGTCTTCATCCAGATCGCCGGCGGAAAGGATCCCCATCAGTCCTTGGCCGATGGCGTTATGGGAACGAGAGAGGCGGCCGCGCAGTCGGCCGAGGCGGCCTCCCGCCGGAGCGATGTCCTCGGTGGGCTGGCCCGCCGCAGCAGGTTCACCATCTGGTACAGGGGTTTGTTCCTTGGCCGCTTCCGCAGCATCCGTTTGTGCATCGGCTGCAGCTGCGGCTTCTTCGGCTTCCTCGTGGTTATCGACTCGTTCTTCGATGTGATCTGCGTCTTTATCATCTACTACCGCGTCAAAAACCGGCGATTCATCTTCTACCTCGGCGGCCTCGACGGATACAACGTCTTCTGGGGCTTTTTCTTCATGGTCCGGCTCGCCGCGTTCGCCTGCGCTCGCTGCCGCAGGTTTCTCGGCAGCAGCTGGGGCGGATTGCTCGCTGCCCTTTGCTTCTTTTTCTTCTGCTTCCTTCTCACCAGAAGCAGGTGTGGAAGCCTGCGCGGAATCCGGCTTATCAGATTGGTCCTCTGCCTGATCTGCAGGTTCTTTATCCGCTTCGTTATCTGCGGCGGATTCTTGGCGGTCACCAGAGGCGGCAGCAGCGGCACCGACTCCTCCAGTGGCGGCTGCAGCGGCAGCGGCCGTTCCGGCAACACCCTTACCCTCGGACTTATCCACCGTAGGCTTGGTCTCGGAATCGGCCTCAGCTTCATCGCCAGCGCCGTCGTCTTTTCCTGTGTCCTTATCCTGCTTGGCTACGCCGCCCTCTTCTGCAGGTTCTTGGCGCTGCGTTTCTTCCTGCTGGGCCTCCTTTTCGGGTGCAGTGCCTTTATCCTTAGCCGGTGCAGATCGCTTGGCTGTCGGCGGCTCTTCACCGTTGAGCTGGGCGTTTGCGATATCGGTGGCGGTGGGCTCCGACTGCTCCGAAGTTTCCGGCTGCTGCTCCTGCTTAGCCTGCTGTGGCTTCTCCTGCGCTACCTTCTCGGTTTCTTTCGCGCCCGCTGGGGCAAAGTTGAAGCCAGACTTCGCCTGGTAATTGCCGGACTTTTGCTCTTGGGTTAGCTGCTTTGGCTCTTCTTCCTTGGGTTTCTCGAAAGAAACCTTCTTCGATTCACCGCGCTTTTTGCCGATTGCAATAAAGACGACAATCAGCACAATGACAACGATTGCTATGCCGATCCATAACCATAAAGAATTCATGTCTCTATAGTGCCAGCCTTTCGGGCTTGCGGCACATAAGGGAGGGGAAATCTTTTATTCCGTTGATTGCGGCGCATCAACTCCAAGCCGCGTTGCATCCTGGCTTGCTTGCTCGGCTCCCGGCGCGAGTCCGGCTGGATTCATGCGCTGGGAGATGACCCGGGTGATGCCATCGCCGCGCATGGTCACGCCATAGAGGACATTGGCCACATCCATGGTGGGCTTCTGGTGCGTGATGACAATGAGCTGGGAATCCTTCCGCAACTCCTCGAATAAGGCGATAAGCCGGCGCAGGTTCACATCATCAAGCGCTGCCTCGACCTCATCCATGACGTAGAACGGGCTGGGGCGCGCGCGGAAGATAGCCACGAGCATGGCCAGTGCGGTAAGGGATTTCTCACCGCCGGAAAGCAGCGATAGGCGCTTGACCTTCTTACCGGGCGGGCGGGCTTCTACCTCGATGCCGGTGGTGAGCATGTCTTCTGGCTCGGTAAGGATCAACCGGCCCTCCCCACCCGGGAAGAGGGTATTGAATACCTTGGGAAACTCTGCCTCCACATCCCGCCAGGCATCGGTAAAGAGCTGCAGGATTTGCTTATCCACATCCGAAATTACCCCGGCGAGATCCTTCCGGGCTTGGATGACGTCATCGAGCTGCGTGGACAGGTAGCTGTAGCGCTCTTCCAGCGCCTTATATTCCTCCAAGGCCAAGGGGTTGACCTTGCCCAAGGAGTTCAAATCCTTTTCCGCCTGCTGCAGCCGCGACTTTTCCGCGCTGCGGTCAAAGTCTTCGCCCGGGGTGAAATCGCGCAAGAGTTCAGCGATGGCGATACCCAGCTGTTCGCCAATCTTTTTCTCCGCTTCATCTAGGCGCACCTGCGCCTGTGAGCGAGCCAGCTCTGCTTCGTGCGCCCGCGCCGTTAGCCGGTCACTATTTTGGCGTGCGGCCGATACCGCCTGCTTGGCCTGCTGCAATTGGGAATTTAAAGAGTTGCGCTCGTGTACAAACTCATCGCGCTCAGAGGTGGCGCGACTTAAAAGCTGGTTTGCCCGCGCGGCCAAATCCTGTGCGTGCCGTGTCACTGCCGATGCCAGTTGCCCCTGCGCCTTGCGGCGGGCCATGGCCTGTTCATGGCGGGCCTTCGCTTGACGCTCGTGTTGGGCCTGGCGCCGCAAACTATCGGCCTTGCCGGCAACTTGGCCCACACGCTCTTGCGCCGAGCGGGCCGCGACTTGGGCCTCCATTTCCATGGATTTAACTTCTTCCAGCGCCGCCGAGGCGGCATCCCTATCGGCGGACGAGGGCTCATCTGGTTGATCGTCGGCATCGACGCGGGCGAGCCTATCGCGGGCATCGGCAAGCTCTTGGTTGGCTTTCTGCAGCCGGATCTCGATCTCGGTGGCGCGCTGCGCGGACTTTTCCAGCTCCGCCTTATTCGCCTCGTATTGCTTCTCTAGGCGGTGATGATCGCGCTTCCAGGCATCGACCTCGGTATCGTGCTCCCGCAATGCTGCCTTGGCGGACGCGGCCGTCACGCGGGCATCTTCGGCAGCAATCCTTGCTCCCTCCAGGGTGCCGGAGAGCTCGTCTAGGGCCTGATTGGCTTGCTCTAGCTCCTCTTCGGCCTCCGCGATGCGAGCGGAAACCTCCACGGTAGACGAGGATCCGGTACCGACCTCGACCCACCCTTCGCCGATGACGACGCCGGAAGCAGTCACGGCACGCAGGCGCGGATCATCGGAGACGAGCCGCCGGCCGTGGGCAATATCGGGGACGAGGACGACATCGGCAAGCAGCCGGTGCAATGCCGTCGAAACCGCAGTTTGGACCGTTATGTGATCCAGCAGCCAGGAGGTCTGCGGCGGAAGATCGGCATCGACGCGCCATGAGCTTGCAGGCGCGGTCGTTGCCGCATCCAGCAGCGCCGAGCGCGGGCCCTTCTCCAAATCCGCAATCAACCCTTCGGTCAGCTGACCCGCCTGTGCTTCAGCGAAGGTGCCCAAGGCGGCCGCAACCGCTGACTCGTAGGTCGTAGAAATGTATGCGGCCAATGGCTGGAATTCCTCACCTACCTCGACCGGCTCAGGGATAGTCTGGGATAGCGTATCGATGCGGGACTGCAGCGTATAGACACTGCGCTCGCGCTCGCGCTGGGCATCGCGGAGCTGGTCCAAGCGCTTATCGGCAGCGCCCGACTCGCTGGCAGCCCGCGTATGCGCTTCCTCCAAAGGCTGGCGCTCCGCAGCATAATTATCCAGCTTCTGCGCTACCTCAGCGGCTTCTGCCTGCGCGTTCTGAGTGCGTTGCTGCAGCGAGGCCACGGCCTCTTCTTGCCGCGCCAATTCCTCTTCCGCGCTGAACACCTGCCCCGCGGCCTTTTCCTCGGCGGCAAAAAGGCGCACGACGCCCTCGCGGCGGTCCGCAATAGCGCGCACCTGCGCCATATGTTCGTGCTCTGCGGCCTCGAATGCTTGCCGACGCTCCGCTACTTCCTCCCGGATGCTTTCCAACCGCTCCGCAGCTTCTTCTGCCGCTTCCAAGAGCTCCTCGTGCTCCTCGTCCGCACGCGTCGCCTTGGCCTCAAGATCATCCGGATCCTGGCCGGCATAGGCGACCTGGGACCCGGCATTATCCGCCCTCTCCTCTGCGATGCGCTGGGTCGCCGCAATGCGCTCGGACAGGGTGGAGAGATCAAACCACAGTTTTTGGGCGGCTTCTGCCTGCGGGTTGACCTCCTCTAGTTGGGTTTCCAGCTCCATTTGGTGCTCGGTCGCCTCTTCGAGCTGTGCCGTGGTCTCTTCTACCTGGGTGGATAGGGCCGTCGCGGTGCGTTCGGCATCGGAAAGCTTTTGCCGCAAGCCGACGATGCGGTCTCCGGCCAAGCGCAGGCGCGCATCGCGTACATCTGCCTGCACCGTCGCCGCGCGCTGGGCGGCTTCTGCCTGCCGCGCCAAGGGGTTGAGCTGTTTTCCCAGCTCATCGGTCAAATCTTGCAGGCGATCCAAATTGGCCTGCATGCCCGTAAGTTTGCGCTGGGCTTTTTCTTTGCGGCGGCGGTGTTTGAGGACGCCGGCGGCTTCCTCGATATAGGAGCGGCGATCCTCGGGGCGCGATTCCAGGATTTCAGAAAGCTTGCCCTGCCCCACGATGATGTGCATTTCCCGGCCAATGCCGGAATCAGAAAGCAGTTCCTGGATATCCATCAACCGGGCCTTTGCCCCGTTGATTTCGTATTCGCTCGCGCCGTCGCGGAACATGCGGCGGGTTACAGAGACCTCGGAGTACTCGATGGGCAGTGCACCATCGGCATTATCGATGGTGAGCGTGACCTCGGCCCGGCCCAATTGCTTGCGGTCGCCTGCCCCGGCAAAAATGACGTCTTGCATCTTGCCGCCGCGTAGGGTCCTTGCGCTGGCTTCTCCCATGACCCACGCAAGGGCATCGACCACGTTGGACTTTCCGGAACCGTTCGGGCCGACGACGGCGCAGATGCCCGGCTCAAATTTGAGAGACGTCGCCGACGCGAATGACTTAAAGCCTTTGAGCGTCAGCGATTTCAGGTGCATTTGGGATAGTCTAGCAAGCCGTTAAGACACGAGTTATAGCAAGCATTGGGTTGGCTATTAGCGCTCGACAAAGCCGCTTTCACCCTTCGCAGCCGCCCACTGCTCAACCACGAGATCGACGCTTCCCGGACGGCGGGTGGTGCTCGGTTCCTCTTGCAACAGTTCCAAGAGCTTCTCACACTCGGTGCGCGGGCCCTCAGCAACAACCTGCACGCGGCCATCTGCCAGGTTGGTCGCATGCCCAGCAAGGCCTAGTTCCAGGGCGCGCGAGCGCGTCCACCAGCGAAAGCCCACTCCTTGCACGTTGCCGTGCACAAAGGCGGTCATTCTTTCCATGTCACTGCACCTTCCTCATTAATAGCGATCGGCCTCGCCGCGATCGCGCAAGATTTTGCGATCAGCATCGCTGCGGCGGGTCACGGGATCGGAGCCGTCCCAGCACTCCATGCCGGGCACATCCGGAAGCATATCGCGGTGGAAGACCGGATCGATTCCCTTACTGCGCTGCTCGTTGAAGTTCTTTAGCAATTGAATGGCCACGCCGGATAGCGGGACAATGGCGATGATATTCAGGATCACCATCGTCGCCGCACCGGTATCCGCCAAGGCGAAGACCAAGGGCAAAGAACCGACGGCGCCGAACCAAACGAAGAACAGCACCACGAGGCGGAAGATTTGCAGCACCGTTTTATTGGTGGTGAGGTATTCCAGGTTGGCTTCAGCCAAGTAGTAGTTGCCCAAGATGGAAGAAAAGGCCAAGAAGAACAAGATGAAGCTGACGAAGTGAATTCCCCAGTGGCCAACCTCGGCGGACAAGGCCGCCTGCGTCAGCGATACGCCCTCGGCCTCTTCGCCGTAGGCAACTTCCGGGCCAAGCAGGATCAGGAAGGCGGTAATGGTACAGACCACGATGGTGTCGAAGTACACGCCCAGGGTCTGCACCAAGCCCTGCTTTACCGGGTGGGAGACGGTGGCGGTAGCCGCCGCGTTAGGGGCAGAACCCTCGCCGGCCTCATTAGAAAACAGGCCGCGCTGGATACCCTTCATCATCGCGATACCGATACCCGCGCCGGCGATTTCTTTAAAGCCCAGCGCATGGCCGATGATATCTCCCAGCATGCCCGGGACCTTGTCAAAGTTCGTAATGACCACAAAGCCACCGATGAGCAGGTACGCCAGGGCCATAAACGGAACGACTACCTGAGTAATGTTCGCAATGCGCTTCACGCCGCCGAAAATGATGAGGCCCGCGGCAATCGCGATAATGATGCCAACGATAGATCCAAAGGTGGCATCGTCTTCGCGGCCGAAGGAAAAGGCCACGGCTTCAGCGATCGCGTTGGTCTGGAAAGAGTTATAGACCAAGCCAAAGGTAAAGACGATGGCAATAGAGAAAAGAACGCCGAGCGGGCCCCAGCCCAGGCCGCGCTTCATGTAGTAGGCCGGCCCGCCGCGGTACGTATCACCATTGCGCACCTTCCACAGCTGCGCCAGGGTGGATTCCACAAAGGCGGTCGCGCCACCGAGCAGGGCGATGATCCACATCCAAAAGACGGCGCCAGGCCCACCTACGGAGATGGCCACCGCGACGCCGGCCACATTGCCGGTACCCACCCGCGATGCCGCAGAAATGGTAAATGCCTTAAACGCGGAGATTCCCCCACTGCCTGCGCCCTCATCCTCATCGTCGCCTTTGGGGCGCTCGACGACGGCGCGCAGCATATCGGGTACCTTGCGAATCTGCACCACCGCGGTGCGAGCGCCAAATAACAGGCCTGCGCCGATGAGCAGCCAGGGCAGGATGTATGTCCACACGCCATCGTTAAATGTCGTGACGACATTTTCGAGAAATTCCATGCGAATTAATTTACTGCCTAAAGGTGCACAACGTGAATCTCACGGGTGCAGGCTTATTGACAGTGGGGGCAATAATGGCTCGAGCGTCCCCCGATTACACACCGCTCAATAGGTGTGCCGCAGCGGGAACATGGCTGGCCAGCGCGGCCATAGGCGGCAAGCGAGCGCGCGAAATAGCCAGATTCACCATTGACGTTAACGTACAAAGAATCAAAGCTGGTTCCCCCGCTTTGAGGGCGGCCGACATCACGGTCTGCGCCGCGCTTAATAGCGCCACCGCGTCTTTCTGACGCAGCACAGAAGCCTTCTTGCGCGGTGAAATACGTGCTGCCCACAGCGCTTCATCTGCGTAGATATTGCCAATGCCAGATACCAGCGTTTGATCCAATAGCGCCGTTTTTGCCGCGGTTTTCTTCTGCCGCAGGCGGCGCGCGGCGCTGGCGATATCAAAATCGGGTTCCAATGGATCCAAGCCGATATGCGAAATCTTGGACCACGGCGCATACAGCCAGTATCCAAAGGTGCGCTGATCCACGAAGTGCAGCTCGGTGCCATCGCTGAGCTCTACCGTGATGCGGCGATGCGGGGAGTCGGTGTGGCCGATGCGCAGCTGCCCCGACATGCCTAGGTGAATAAAAAGCACGTCGCGGTGGCTATCCATCGGGTCCTCCCCCACGAATTCCAGCCACATGAATTTGCCACGGCGGGCGACCGCGGCGATTTCCTTGCCCACTACAAGGCCCGCGAGTGGTGCATCTTGGCCACGATTCGCCCGCGGGTGCGCAATGTCTACCGCCGTAATCTCCTTGCCCACGACGTAGGTTTCCACCCCGCGGCGCACCGATTCTACTTCGGGCAACTCTGGCATTATTTAGCCTTCTTTATGAGCGGTCCCTTGCACCAGCAACGGGGTTTCGCGCAGGGTTTGGCATGCCTCTTGCGCGGCCTGCTGTTCCGCTAATTTCTTATTGTGGCCCTGTCCGTGCCCCACTGTCAGCCCGGCGACGGTGGCAACCGCGCTGAAGGTTTGATCGTGTTCTGGGCCGGTAGCGGTAGCAGAATACACCGGCATGGGTGCCTTCAGCTCGGCACACAGCTCCTGCAAAGTGGTCTTCCAGTCCAAGTGACGGCCACTGACGGAGGCATTATCGATCTTTTCCGCGAAGAGGCGCAGGATCACATCACGGGCGGTTTCAAAGCCGTGCTCGCGATAAATGGCGCCGAAAATCGCCTCGGTGGTATCCGCAAGGATGGAATCCTTATCGCGTCCACCGGTGGACTGTTCGCCCTTGCCCAGTAGGATATGCGGGCCTAGGTTGATTTCACGCGCGACATCGGAAAGCCCATAGCGCGAGACGATGGACGCGCGCATCTTAGAGATATCGGATTCGGGGCGCGATGGATACGTCACGTAAAGTTTCGCGGCCACCGATAGCCCTAAGACGGCATCGCCCAAAAACTCAAGGCGCTCGTTATTAGGCAGGTGCCCGTTTTCATTGGCAAAAGAACGGTGCGTGAGCGCCAAGCGCAGATTGTCCGGTTCCAGGGCAACGTCGAGCGATTCCAAGAGCGGGGTGTGATCGACCGCCGCAAAGGTAGCTTCCCACGCCTCTTGCCCCGTTAGCTTCTTCTTGCGGCTCATAGGAATTTCTCCAGACCTGCCCAGCGCGGGTCTATCTTCTCCGCTTCCTCTTCTTCCCCGGAGATTCCGGTGGTCACACCCTCTGGGGTCTGGATATCGCAGCCGTCTTCGCAGACGGGAGCGAAGGGAAGATTCAGGCCGGCTTCATCGATAACCGCCTGGAGTAGATCCAGCTCATCGTCTTGGATTTCGGGAATTTCATCGCCCGAACCGGCATCGTCAGAATCGGCTTCATCGCCGCTGACAAAGGACTCATCGGCGGCAAAGACCTGAGTCACGTGCAGATCCAGCTGCGGGTGTAGCTCTTTTAAGCAGCGCGCACATTCGCCAGTGAGAACACCGGAGATATCCGCATCAACCAACACCCCTGAGCCCAGCGGGGTCAGGGTTGCGGCAACGGTGAGATCTTCGCCTTTAGGGATGGCGATCATTTCCACGCCGATCCTTTCCGGTGCAGGGCCCGTCTGGGTGCGTTGTTCCGGCAGTGCGTCAGCGCCTTGGGCGTTTAATAAATCGCCCACATCGAACTTCAATGGAGATGTCATAACAGTTGGTAGTCTACCCTGCCTCGCAAACTCCGCGTAGTTGCTGGCATGACCGCATTTTCTGGCAAGAAACTGAAGGTTTGGGCATAAAGCGCTATGGCTTGCCGGTTTTCCCTTTCCCGCAGGCCGCGGCGGCCTTAGCCTGAAAGCATGACTTACAACTTGGCCGCGGCCTCAGGAGATTTGAGCGCTATCGCTCCTAGATTCGGAGTGTTGTGCTGCCTTCCCGCCACCTTCTTGGTCATTTCTGGGGCAGTCCTCCACCGCCTGCCCAAGGCTGACCACTCTGGCATCTACGGCGACAAGGGCCTGCGCCTGTCCTCCGCCCTTATCCTCAGCATGTGCGCGGGGCTGATTGCCGGCGCGATTTTGGTCATCCCCTCCGGCCTCGACCTCACGGTGCTTACCGGCGCCCTCGTATTTTCCGCCAGCGCCGCCGCCATCACCTGGCTCTCGCGCGAAGCCCTTGCCTGCACGCTGCTTAGCGTCGGCGCCATGTTCCTTACCGCAGGCGCAGTTATTAGTCTTAGCGCGATGTTCTTCCCCCAAGACTTTATGAGCGGCTCGATGACCTCGCTAACCTCCTACTTCACCACGGCGCTAGTCACCTTCCTCTTCCCCGGCCTGGTCAGCGCAGGGATCGTGGCCTTCGTGGCAGTCCAAAACCAGCGCCCTCACCCTGCTACGAATGCTGCTGATGCCACGCTTGCCGATGCCCCCTCATCATCCCCCACGCCGCGCTACTCCACCTCGCGCAGCTCGGTCTAGCCTCCCACAGGCACAATGAGTCCTGCTACACGGTGACGCGATTTGAGCAAATCACCCGTGCAACAGGACTTTCTTAAGCGTCGTGCCTTGTAATTTAAGCCTTTAGCGCTCGGTATAGCGGCGCTCGTAACCGTCGTCGCCGCCATAGCGTGCAGCACCGGTACCACCAGTAGCACCACCGCGAGGGGACCCAGCGTTAGTGGACGGCAGGGAGTCGCCGCCGCGAGAGCGCACGCCGGCCCCACCGCGCAGCGCGGAACGATCAGAGTTTACGGTGCGCAGGAGGCCGCTGAGGGAACTTTCAAATTCGCTGAGCTTGCTATCTACAAAGTCATCGCACTCCGTGCGCAGCCGGTTGGATTCGGTGTATGCGGTTTCCACGATCCGGTTGGCTTCTTCGTTGGCGCGGCGGACGACCTCAGACTCGGAGACCAAACACTCTTGTTCTTGGCGGCCCTCCGCCACCGAGCGCTCGTATTCCTCGTTTGCCTGCGCAATGGTGCGGTCTGCATCTGCGCGGGCTTGCTCAACTGTGGCCTGGGCGCGCGCCTCGGCATCGGCCACCAGCCGCTGGGCATGTTCTTCTGCCTGCGCGACCGTGGTATCGGCCTCTTGGCGCGCCTGGTTCACCATGTCAGTGGCCTCCGCAGACGCCTCATTAATGGTGTTATCTGCGCGCTCTTCGGCGCCGCGGATAATCTCGTCTTGCTTGTCTAAAACGTCCTGCGCGTCGTCGATTTCTACGGGCAGCGCGTTGCGCAGGTCATCGAGAAGCGCCAGCATCTCATGGCGGGGGACCAAGCAATTGGAGGTCATGGGAAAGCCAGAAGCTTGCTCCAAATGCTGAACTAATTCATCAAGGGATTCAAAGACACGGTACATGCTGGGAATTCTACAACGCAGCACCCTGCATTGTGTGGAGGGCGCGCCTTGGATCCTCAGGCCGGTGCAACGCAGGCCAAAGCCCTCTGAGTTCGATCCGTTTCCCGTGTGCGATTAACCCATTTTCCTTCCACATACCCGCGGCACAGGCGCATACGGCTGCCGTGTCCTCGCAACAATGCAGAAACTCCCCACCTCCCCGCGCATGCGGAGAAATGGGGAGCGTGGGTTAAGGGAGTTTAGATAACACCTTGTGCCAGCATGGCGTCAGCCACTTTCTTGAAGCCGGCGATATTGGAGCCAGCCACGTAGTCGCCTTCACGGTCGTATTCCTTGGCCGTGTTGTCGATGTTTTTGAAGATGTTGCTCATGATGCCGTGCAGGCGGTCATCGGTGTAATCGAAGGACCAAGAGTCGCGGGATGCGTTCTGCTGCATCTCCAGTGCGGAGGTTGCCACACCACCGGCGTTGGCAGCCTTGCCGGGTGCGAAGTTGATCTTGGAGTCCTGGAATACGTGTACTGCATCCGGCGTAGACGGCATGTTAGCGCCCTCTGCAACGTAGCGAACGCCGCCCTCGACGAGCTTCTTAGCGGATTCGCCGTCGAGCTCGTTCTGGGTTGCACACGGAAGTGCAACATCTGCCTGGACATCCCAGATATTGCCACCCTCGTGGAACTCCACGCCGTTGCCAGCTTCCTTGGCGTAGGTGGAGATGCGCTCGCGGCGAACTTCCTTGACATCGCGAAGCAGTTCAACGTCCACGCCATTCGGGGTGGAGATGTAGCCGGAGGAGTCAGACATCGCTACGACGGTAGCGCCCAATTCCTGCGCCTTTGCGGCGGCGTAGATGGCAACGTTACCGGAGCCAGACACGATGACCTTGGCGCCGTCGAAGGACTCGCCGTGGGTCTTCATCATTTCTTCGGTGATGTAGACGGCACCGAAACCGGTCGCCTCGGTACGCACCAAGGAACCGCCCCAGGTCAGGCCCTTGCCGGTCAGGACGCCGGACTCGTGCTGGGTGGTCAGGCGGCGGAACTGGCCGAAGAGGAAGCCGATTTCGCGGCCGCCGACGCCGATATCGCCGGCAGGAACGTCGCGGTACTCGCCGATGTGACGGTGCAGCTCGGTCATAAAGGACTGGCAGAAACGCATAACTTCCTGCTCAGACTTGCCCTTCGGGTCAAAGTCGGAGCCACCCTTGCCGCCACCGATGGGCAGGCCGGTCAGGGAGTTCTTAAAAATCTGCTCAAAGCCCAAGAACTTAATGATGCCCAGGTTTACCGAGGGGTGGAAACGCAGGCCGCCCTTGTACGGGCCGAGTGCGGAGTTGAACTGCACACGGAAACCGCGGTTGACCTGCACCTCGCCGTTGTCATCAACCCATGGGACGCGGAAGATGAGCTGGCGCTCTGGCTCACACAGGCGCTCAACCAGACCGTAGTCTGCGTAGTGTGGGTCCTTATCCAGGACGATCTTGAGCGAATCCAGCACCTCGGACACCGCCTGGTGGAATTCCGGTTCACCGGCGTTGCGCTTGAGTAGCTTGTCGTAGTACTCAGAAATCTGGCTATCAACAGACATAGTGTATAAATCCCATTCTCGTGGAGTTTGACTAGCAGGAACCAGTTTCCTATCAATCTACCGATAATGCAAGTACAATTATTTCTCACTCCCCCACTTACCCGCTTTTACCTGCGACGATAAAGGTAAATATTTTCTGTAGAACGTTCGGATTCCTAGCAAAAAGCCGCCGCGCGGGTCGCGGGCTTTATAATCGCGGGCATGCATATTGTTGTCGCGCCTGACTCTTTTAAAGGTACCGCTTCTGCCACGGAAGCCGCAGCCGGAATAGCCAATGGAATCCGCCAGCACTACCCCACCGCCACCGTCACCACCTTGCCGATGGCCGATGGCGGGGAAGGCACCGCCCAAGTGCTGGCCCAGGCCGCCGCGGCGGGCGGGCAGGAAACCCAGACCATTACCCTGCCCACAACGGATGCGGTGGGGCGCTTGACCGAGGCGCAGTATTTCCTCGCTGGGCACACGGCTTTCATCGATGTCGCCGCCGCCACTGGGCTGCCCGCGGTCCGCGACGCGCTCGATCCCCTCCACGCGGACTCTTATGGCACGGGCGTGCTGCTTGCCGATGCCCAATCCCGCGGCGCCACCTCCATCGTGCTCGGCCTTGGCGGCACGGCCAGCATTGACGGCGGTATGGGCATCCTTGCAGCCCTTGGCGCCGCCGCCCACGACGCACGCGGCTATGCCCTACCCAAGGGCGGTGCCCCACTGGTGCAGCTCGATTCCATCGATACCGCGCAATTAAATATCAAAGCGGGCATGGTTGATTTCACGCTCTTGGCCGATACCCGGGCTGAGGCCATGCAGGCTGCCACCATGTACGGACCCCAAAAAGGCGCGGAAGGCGAACAAGTAGCGCTGCTTGCCGGGGCACTGCTCCAATTGTGCAAGGTCACCGGTACAGATCCAGAGACGGAATTTACCGGTGCAGCAGGCGGCATTCCTATCGGGCTTACCTGGCTTTCTCGCGCCCTATGGGGCACCGATGAGCACGCCCGCGTCGTTTCTGGCGGGGCCCACGTGGCGAAGGCCCTCGGCCTCGCTGATGCCATTTCTCAAGCAGACCTCGTCATCACCGGGGAAGGCGCCTTTGATGAGCAATCCTTAACCGGCAAGGTCGTTGGCACCGTCGCGGACTTGGCGGCGGAGTCCTCTACCCCGGTCGGCATCATTGCCGGGGCCATCAATCAGGACACCGAGCACTTCACCGCGGAGCTAGACCAAGAAGGTGGGATGCCGGAGCAGCTGGCTAGGGCTGCCCGGGACATCGTTAAGCAGCTGGGCTAAGGGCGAATCTCGACCGTCCACGGAAAGATGGCCGGGCGCTCATGTGCCAATTCATCCTCCAGCAGCACGTGGTCCTTGGGCAATACAGCGTGCGGCGTGAGCAAGCGCGACAGCACCATAGCCAACTGGTTCACAGATCCGGTCGCCCCCTCCACCGCAATGTTGTAACGGTGAGCGTGCGCGCCTTCTAAATCGCGCTCTTCATGTTCATCGCGATAATTTTGCTGCAGCTGTTCCTCCAAGCCCTCAGGGAATTGGGGATCTGCTGGGCGAGTAACCTCGGCGGAGGCAAGCGATCCGCCCGCTACCAGCTTATCGGTGGCAGTGGTAAAAATTTCCTCCACGCGGTCCGCTTGCTCATCTGGAACCAATACATCGAATTGAATAGTCGGCATATAGCTGACCCTACCCTAACCAAAGGGATGAAAACTATGTCTTATTCCACAAACATCGCTTCCGTGGTCCACTCTGCGGATACTGACCTGGCGTGGCAACGGGATTTTTACGAAGATCTGCACCGCCACCCCGAGCTTTCCCACGAGGAGGAACGCACCGCGGCGCGCATCCGCGCAAAGTTGGCGGCGTTTGATTGCGAAGTAGAAGAAAACATCGGCGGGCACGGCATGGTTGCCATTTTCCGCAACGGCGATGGACCCACCGCGCTCATGCGCGCCGATTTCGATGCCCTGCCGGTCAAGGAAGCCACCGGCGTGGAGTATTCCTCGACCAATGACTACATGCACGCCTGCGGGCACGACATGCACACCACCGCCCTGCTCGGTGCCTGCGCGCTTCTCGATGCCTCCCGCGACACTTGGTCCGGCACCTTCCTCGCCCTGTTCCAGCCGGCGGAGGAATCATCCATGGGCGCGAAATACATGATCGCCGATAACCTCACCGAGCGCATCCCCCGCCCCGATATTTGCCTGGGCCAACACATCATGCCCGGCCGCGCCGGCACCGTGCGCCATACCGCCGGCCCCATCATGGCCGGTTGCGATTCCCTGCGCATCCGCATCTTTGGCAAATCCGCCCACGCCTCCATGCCGCATAATTCCATCGACCCAACCTATATTGCGGCGATGATCGTCACTCGGCTCCAGGCCATCGTCGGCCGCGAGGTAGCCCCGCACGAGTTCTTCGTCATTTCTGTAGGCGAGCTGCATTCCGGCGATAAAAATAACATCATCCCGGATTCCGCCGAGCTCGTGCTCAATACCCGCTTCTATGATCCAGCCCTGGCAGAAAAGGTCTATGCCTCCTTAGAGCGCATGGTAAAAGCCGAGTGCATGGCCTCCGGCTGCGAAAAAGACCCCACCTTCGAGTACTACGCGCACGGCGAGGTCACCGATAATGATGCCGCCGCGTATTCGCCCATCGACGAGGCCTTTACTGCCACCTTCGGAGAATCATCCGTTACCGCCTCGCCCTCGACCGCTTCTGAAGACTTTTGTTACCTCCCGCAGGCATGGGGCGTGCCGTACGTCTTTTGGCACGTAGGGTGCACCCCAGATGCCGAATTGGCCGATCCCCCGGTCAACCACCAGGCCAACTTCCTGCCGGATTACGAGCCCACGGTCAAGGCCTCCACCCAGGCCGCCCATGCAGCGGTGCTGGCGTACCTGGGCGCTTAACTCAACATAAAAAATCCGCCGCGTCCCCCTTTTCACTGGAGTGTGGGGCGCGGAGGATTTTTCAGTGCGCTAGTCCTTGATGGTTTCTCCCAAAATGTGGCACTGAATCATGTTGGTATTGCCGGAGATTCCCGGAGGGGTACCTGCAACGACGACAACCAAGTCATTCTCGTCGTACTCGTCCAAGTCCAGCAAGTACTTATCGATGGCCTCCATCATCTCATCCGTGGACTTGACGTCGGGGCTCAAGAAGGTCTCTGCACCCCAAGTCAGCGCCAGCTGGGAGCGCACATCTTCATTCGGGGTAAATACCAGCAGTGGCAGGTCAGAGTGTAGGCGAGCAACACGCTTTGCGGTATCGCCGGAAGAGGTAAAGGCAACGATGGCCTTGGCGTTCAGGCGCTCTGCAATATCGCGGGCGGAATAGGACATCACGCCGCGCTTGGTGCGCGGGACGTGCGCCAGCGGCGGGACCTGGCCATCGGTCTCGGAGCGCTTGACGATGCGCGACATGGTCCGCACGACGTTGTGCGGATCCGCGCCCACGGAGGTCTCGCCGGACAGCATCACCGCGTCGGCGCCGTCGAGCACAGCGTTGGCCACGTCGGAAGCCTCCGCGCGGGTCGGGCGGGAGTTCTCAATCATGGAATCCAGCATCTGGGTGGCCACGATGACCGGCTTCGCGTTCTCGCGGGAAATCTGGATAGCTCGCTTCTGGAATAGTGGCACCTCTTCCAGCGGAACCTCAACGCCCAAGTCACCGCGGGCAATCATCACGGCGTCGAAGGCCAAGATGATGGATTCGAGGGCATCGACGGCCTCCGGCTTTTCCAGCTTGGCGATGACCGGCACGCGGCGGCCTTCCTCGTCCATGATCTCGTGGACCTTGTCGACATCGGCAGGCGAACGCACGAAGGACAGCGCAATGTAGTCCACACCGAGTTGCAGGGCAAAGCGCAGGTCCTCAATGTCCTTCTCAGACAATGCCGGCACCGAAATGCTCATGCCGGGCAGGGACACGCCCTTGTTATTGGATACGGGGCCACCCTCGGTGACCTCGCACACCACGTCATTGCCGTCTACTTCCTTGCAGACGACGGCGACCTTGCCGTCATCGATAAGCAAGCGATCGCCAGGCTTTGCGTCTTCTGCCAAGCCCTTGTAGGTGGTGGATACGCGGTCGTGGGTGCCTTCTACATCGTCTACAGTAATGCGGACGATTTCACCGTTATCCCACTGCTCTTCGCCGTTCTTAAAGCGGCCGAGGCGAATCTTAGGGCCCTGGAGATCGGCCAAGATACCTACGTTCCGGCCGGTCTTTTCGGTGGCTTCGCGGACCCACTTGTAATTGGCTTCGTGGTCCGCATGCTCGCCGTGCGACATGTTAAGGCGCGCGACGTTCATGCCGTCTTCTACAAGGCGCAAAATTCCGTCCCCGCTAGCTACCGCGGGGCCGAGAGTACAGACAATTTTGGTTCTTCTATCCAGCATTATTGGCCTATTCCATCGGGGAAATTGAACAACCCCCAACCTACTCCCTCGCGCGCCGACAGGCCACAATTTTTTGGCGCCTTAACTAGGGCAATCGGACACGATCACACATAACCGGTCATTAGCGGCCGCTTGCTGTGCCCGAGGTGCCTTGAGCACGCGGGGTTCCCACGCGTTTCTCGTCTTCTTCGACGCCATCTTCCGCAGCGCTCTCGGCCTGCTCGCGGTGGTAACGCGGGTCGACTTCTGCTGGGGTTTCGGGGCCCTTGCGCTGCCTGTCCAGCAAGAAGAAGACGATGAGACCGGCGATAAAGACAACGGCGGAGACGATGAGGTTCACACGGACGCCAAAAATTTCGGTGGCTTCGTCAGATCGCATGCCTTCGATGAAAAAGCGGCCCAGCGTGTAGCCCACGACGTAGAGGGCGAATACCCGTCCGCGGCCCAGCTTCCATGCTTTGTGCGCCCACAACAGGAACAGGCACACCAGCACGTTCCAGATGAGCTCATACAAAAACGTTGGGTGCACTGAAGCGATCACCTCACCGGTAGAGTGCCCGTAAACCGGGGCGTATTCCCCCGCTTCATCGACGCGGTAGTAAATATCCAGCGCCCACGGAACGTCGGTCGGCCGGCCGTAGAGTTCCTGATTAAACCAGTTACCCAGCCGGCCAATGCCCTGGGCAAGGATGAGGCCAGGCGCCACCGCGTCCGCAAACGGTGCCAGGGGGATCTTCTTAATCCGAAACATTACCCACAGCGCTACGGCGCTTAAGGCGACCGCGCCCCAGATGCCGAGACCACCATTGGTGACCTTGAGGGCATCGACGGGATTGCAGGTATCGCAGAAGTACTTCTGGTTATCCGTGATGACGTGATAGATCCGCCCGCCCACGATGCCCGCGGGGATAACGACGATGGTTGCATCCCACACGGTATCGGGATTGCCGCCCCGGGCTGTGTACCTCTTCAACGTCATCCACATACCCACGAGGATGCCGGCGATGATGCACAGCGCATACGCATGGATCGGAATGGAGCCAAGATGCCACACCACGCCCTGCGGCGGAGAGGGAATATTTGCAAGATTCTGAGTATGCACGTAGATAGTGTGCCTTATCAGCGTGCCCTTGAGCTAGTTTGGGGTGATTTTTCCTAGGGACTTTTACGCGAGGGGCAGGCTGGGTGTTGGCCCGCAGCCACCAAAGAGCGTGCCAAGGCGGTGGGATCCTGAGCCGCCATGACGGATTCGCCGACCAGTACCGCATCCGCTCCGCGGGAGGCATAGTGGAAAAGGTTGCGGGCATTATTCACCCCGCCCACGGCGATGCGCAGGATCGATTCCGGTAGCCCCGGGGCAATATCGTTAAAGGCCTCTCGGTTGATCTCATCCGAGGCAAGGGACCACGCATTGATCGCGATGACACTGCTGCCGGCCTTGATGGCGCGGTTGACCTCCCCGCAGGTTCGCACCTCCACGATGGCGGTCATCCCCAGCGATTCCGCGCGGTCCAAGAGGGCTTCCAATCGAGCTTGTTCTAAAAGCTCGACCTGCAGCGGGATCGCATCGGCACCAAAGCAGCGGGCCTCGTGAATCTGGTACGGATCCACGATGAGATCGCGCGCCATCATCGGGATATCGATGGCAGCGCGCGCGGCCGCCATATCCTCAAGCGATCCATTAAAACGCCGCGTATCCGTCTGGCAGGCCATCAAATGCACGCCGCAGTTCTCAAAGGTGCGAGCCCATTCGGCCATCTGCTCGGCCGAGCCCACGTGGGCGATTTCCCCGGTATAAGGAACGGCACGTTTAAGTTCAGTAATGACTGAACAACCGGGTTTTAAAAGGGCTGCGCGGGCATCGCGGGGAGGCTCCATGTCCCGTGAGCGCGCCTTTATATCTTGGAAAGAAACGCGGGCTTCGCGCGCGGCGACATCCTCTAACACCCCAGCGACCAGGTGATCGACGGCAATGGGTGTGGGCATGAGCACCTCCCTCCAAGCGCGATTAAAATCACACTTAGATTAACGCTATTCGGGGCGTTTCCGGAAATTGTGCTGCGCGAACGGGGCTATTTACGGCTCACATCAGTCGGGTCGATATCGCTATCGAGCGCGTCCCACATCACACGGCCGGAATCGGATGAGGTCTCCAAATCTTCCGCCAGCTTTTCTTGGCGGGCGGCAGGGGTTTCGTATTTGCTCGACGCCTTGACCTTGTCCTTGCCTGGGTTCTGGGCCAAGAGTACGGCGCCGAAAAATGCCAGTGCGGCCCCGATAATGGCGACGATGGGGCCGAGCTTGGTGATTTCCGTGGAAATGACGGTCGCCCAATCAGAAATTGCGGCAGAATCCACCGCGTTTTCATTTGCGGACGCGCCTTGCAATATTTTTTGCGCGCGCTCGGCATCGGCGCCGCTGGTCAGCAGGCTAATAGGACTCCACGCGGCGCCTGCAGCGGCGAGGGCGCACACGATGGCCACGATGCGGCGCCCCGTTCGGCGCAACGCTAGGCCCGCGAGTACACCGGCGAGGAGGACCAGCGTCAAGGCCATAAGCTCTAGGGACCAGGCGGACCCTACGATCTCATTGGTTGCTGAGCCTGATTTATCGTCCTCGCTTACCGCTTTTACCCAGGTGCTGCGGGAAGAAAACCACAGCACTGCCGTGCCCACCGCGATAAGGAGTGGGCCAAGTCGCCTCGTCATTAGGAATCATCCCCTAAAAGAACTGTCGCATCGAAGCAGGTCCGGTCACCGATGTGGCACGCGGCACCGCGCTGGCGCACGGTCAGCAAGATGGTATCGCCATCGCAATCAAGGCGCACACCGAGTACGTCCTGCGTATGTCCTGAGGTCTCGCCCTTAATCCAATACTCGCCGCGCGAGCGCGAGAAGTACGTGCCTTTGCGTGTGGCCAGCGTGTGGGCCAGCGCGTGGTCATCCATCCAGGCAAGCATCAGCACTTCGCCGGAATCGGCCTGGGCAATGGCTGGCACGAGCCCTTGCTCATTGCGTTTGAGCAGCGCAGCTATCTGTGGGTCTAGTTCAAAGTCTGCGGGATTGCTCATCGGCGCACCTCGTAGCCAGACTCCGCCAGGGCCTTTTTGACCTCGCCAATTTCTACCTCCCCAAAGTGGAAAATGCTGGCGGCCAGGACGGCATCGGCACCCGCTTCAACGGCGGGTGGAAAATCCGCTGCCGCGCCCGCTCCACCGGAGGCAATGACGGGAATATTCACTGCTTCCCGCACCACGCGCAAAAGTTCGAGGTCGAATCCGGCCTTCGTGCCATCAGCGTCCATGGAGTTTAAAAGGAACTCCCCTACGCCCAGCTCGGCGCCGGTCCGGGCCCATTCCACTGCATCGATGCCAGCCGATGTCGTCCCGCCGTGCGTCGTGACTTCAAACCCCGACGGTGCATGCGGCGCGTCGGTGCGCCGTGCGTCCACGGATAAAACGATGCACTGCGAGCCAAAGACTTCTGCCAATTCGCGCAGCAGGTCGGGATTGCCTATCGCGGCGGTATTGACCGATACCTTATCCGCGCCAGTGCGCAAGAGCTCGCGAACATCGTCAACGCTGCGCACTCCCCCACCCACGGTGAGGGGGATAAAGACTTGATCGGCGGTGCGGCGTACCACATCGAGCATGGTGGACCGGCCGTGCTTGGATGCGGAGACATCAAGAAAAGTCAGTTCGTCTGCGCCCAATTCTTCATAGCGTGCGGCTAATTCCACGGGGTCTCCTGCATCGCGCAGGTGAGCAAAATTCACGCCCTTGACTACGCGGCCTTGATCCACATCAAGGCACGGGATTATGCGAACGGCTACAGCCATGCGGGGCTTACTCCTTCACAGGTCGGTGGGGTGGGATTAATTTGTGTGGTGAGATAGGATTTTCAGGATTGTCTCGTGCACCTGCGGGGTACCAGAGACCATACCCCGCGACTTCACGGTCCACGGATTGCCCTCCGGATCCGTGACGATGCCTCCGGCTGCCTTGATAAGGAGCGCTCCCGCCGCGTTATCCCACGGGTGTGGCGAGAAATTGACGGCACCGTCAAAAACTCCCTGGGCAACGAAGGCATTATCTAGCCCCACTGAGCCCGTGATGCGTGGGCGCAAGCCGGTTTCGCGCAGCTCGTGGAACGCCGCGGTGGGCAGGTTGGAAAAACACCCCATGTGCCCACGGGCATCATCGAATTCTGGGGACTCCTCCCCTCCACCGAATCCGCCGGATGGTCCACCCGCAGAGCGCAGCGGCGATCCATCGCTGGCAACCAAGCGCCTGCCTAAAAGAGGAAAATCTGAGATGGCCGCAACCGGCTGGCCTTCGTGAACTAGGGCAACCAAGATGCCGGCCATGGGATTGCCCGCGGAATAATTTGCGGTCCCATCGATTGGATCGACCACCCACACGGTGTCATGGATGCTTCCGCCGGATTCCTCCCCATAGACCGGGATACCGGTCATCTGCTGCAAGATTTCGCGCAGCTGCTTTTCGATGGCCAAGTCCACCTCTGTGGCGAAATCGCCCCGGCTCTTAAAGTGGGCCGGTGGCGCCCCGATGCCGGATCGAAAGATGGGTTCGACTTGGTCAACGGCCGCCTCCGCGAAGGCCACCAACTCGCGCGGATCCATCATTGTTTACTCTTCCTCGGGGTCATAAGGATCGATGGGCACCTCTGCGGGAAGCGGCTCTACCTCTGCCACCGCCGCTAGCGCCTCATTCAGGCTGAAGTTTCCCTCATATAACGCCTTGCCAATGATGGCCGAATCGATGCCCTCATTTTCATACCGGGCCAGCTCGCTAAGATCTGCCAGGGAGGAAATGCCGCCGGAGGCGGTCACCTTGGCATCGGTTGCCATAGCTACCTCGCGCAGTAATTCCACATTGGGCCCAGTCAGCGTCCCGTCCTTTGACACGTCCGTAACCACAAAGCGTTGACACCCAGCGGCATCGAGGCGCTCGAGTACCTCCCAGAGATCCCCGCCATCTGAGACCCAGCCATTACCCTTTGTGCGCCACTCGCCATCTTCTAAGCGCACCGCCAAGTCCACGGCAACTTTCTCGCCATACTGCCCCAGGATCTTTTCTATCCACTCTGGGTTTTCTAAGGCGGCGGTGCCAATATTGATGCGGTTCGCGCCAGTGGCCAGCGCGCGCTCTACCCCGGCATCATCGCGGATGCCGCCGGTTAGCTCGACATTAATGCCGAGTTCTTGGGTAATCCCCGCCATCTGCTCGTGGTTGAAACCGCGATTAAAGGCAGCATCGAGGTCAACAAAGTGCAGCCACTGGGCGCCTTGGCGCTGCCACTCGAGTGCGGCGTCCCGCGGGGCGCCGTAGACCTTTTCGGTGCCGGCTTCTCCCTGATCCAAGCGCACGGCTTTTCCGCCGGCGACATCGACTGCGGGCAAAAGCGTAAAAGTCATGGTTTCATCCTACCTAGAGAGTCTGCATCCAGTTTTCCAATAGCTGCGCGCCCGCATCTCCGGATTTTTCGGGGTGGAATTGCGTAGCCCAGAGAGCGCCATTTTCCACCGCCGCCACGAAAGAATCCCCGGCGTGCGTGGACCAGCTCACCAGCGGCGGGCGGGTAATGACGGTTTCTAATTCCCAGCGGCGAACGCCGTAGGTATGCACGAAATAAAATCGCTCGTCGGCATTAAGTCCAGCAAACATGGCGCTGTCATCCGGCATCTCGACGGTATTCCAGCCCATATGCGGCAAAACGTCGGACTGCAGGCGCTCGACTGTCCCTGGCCATTCGCCGCAGCCTGTGGAGTGGATGCCGTGCTCGACGCCGGCATCGAAAAGCACCTGCATGCCCACACAAATGCCCATGACCGGCCGCTCCCCTGCTAGGCGCTGGCCGATGACCCTTGGCCCATTCACTGCCCTAAGCCCTTTCATGCAGGCATCGAACGCGCCCACGCCGGGAACCAGCAGACCATCCGCCTCGAGGGCCTGATAAGGATCCGCCGTGACGGTTACCTCCGCCCCGACGCGCTCGAGGGCACGCTGGGCGGAGCGAATATTGCCCGCGCCGTAGTCCAATAACACCACTGATTTTGTCATGGGCTATACCTTACGCATTCGACGCAACCGGGTGCGGATATCGTTGGTATCGCTGATGCGAGTCCGGCCCAGAATGAAGTCCGCCGTGGTCAAGAGCAACCCGGCGATGAGGATCGCAACCCCCGCTCCGAAAGCACCGTCGTATCCGTAGCCTGCCACCATGGCACCGAGCAGGGTCGAACCCAAGCCGGTGCCACTATCGTAGAAAATATTCCAAATGGCCGAAGCCTCTGAAACCCGCTCGCGGGGCAGCCGGTCAAACATGGATAGCAAGGCCTCGTTTTGCGCGATACCGAATGCGCCACCAAAAAGAACGGCGCCGAGCACCAGCCACCAGATGGAGCTTTCCATAAACAGGGTCAGGGAAATCGTCCCGACGCCGATGATCGCCATGATCTGGCTTGGAATGTACAAGCTACCTGGGGCCCCCGTGCGGTCTGCGACCACGCCGGCGAAATACCGGAAGATCATCGCCGCGCCGCCCACGATGGAAAGCATGACACCGGCTAGGCTGGCGCCCTTTGCGGCATCGAGCTCCTGCATTGCGGGGGACAAGAAAGAGGAAATGGCGCCGTAGCTCATGGAGAAAGTGGTCAAGGCCAGGGCCGGGACCAATACCAGCTTCCAGGTGGGAACGCGGATGATATTGACTTCCTCGTCATTATCCTCGGCCAAGGTGACCTTGATCTTGGGAATGCGCAGGCACATAGCAAAGCCCAAGAAGCCGATGAGACCGGCGGTGATATAGGTAGAGGCGTACCCTAGCGAATCCGCCATGAACAAGCCGAGCGGCAAGAAGATCATCTGCCCCAAGCCTGTAAATACACCAATCATGCCGGTGGCCTTGCCTAGCAGACGCACCGGGGAGAGCTCTGCAATCAGCGCGGATTCGGACACGGTGAGGGCACCGAAGCCCACCCCGCGCATGGCGGAAAATAGCAAGACGATCCAGGCGTCGGTGCCCAGCAGGTGGCCAAAGGCCGGGACGCCTAGGGTAAAAGCGGATAGCGCCATCACGCGCCGGTAACCCCAGCGGCGCAATAGCCACGGGGACATGATCTGCGTGGCTACGGTAAAGGCCATGAAGATACCGGTGGATCCACCCGCCAAGGTCGCGGAACCGCCAGAATCAATGACGGCCAGCGGCACCACGGGAAGCAGGATGGACCAGGCGCCAAAGGCGGCTGCGATGGCTACCATCGTCGGCGTATAGCCGGGCACCTTCCAAATATTGGTCTCTTGGGACTCGCTCATTTACTAAAGCCTCCAACCATCCAGGCGATGGCCGCGGCCACGGTAATAACGGCTAAAAGCGCGGCGACGACCGTAAAAAACTTCGAGTCCTGCTGATACGCGGACCAAGCCCCTCCTACCAAGAGGCCTGCCACCAAAAACAGGATGAGGATCATAAACTGCACGGGCTACAGGGCTCCCTTCGTCGAAGGGATGCCAGTCTGGCGCGGATCTTGGTCCACGGCAGCGCGCAGCGCGCGGGCTACAGCCTTGTATTCCGCCTCGGTCACGTGGTGCGGATCGCGGCCGTAGCGCACGTTGACGTGCAGGGTAATGGCTGCGTGCGTGGCCAGGGATTCGAAGAAGTGGCGGTTAATCACCGTGGCATAGTGCCCGCCGATGATCTGCCACTGCAGGTGTTCCGGCTCGCCATCCATCACGAAGTATGCACGGCCCGAAAAGTCCACTACCGCCTCTACCAGCGCTTCATCCATGGGTAGTAATTGGGAGCCGAAGCGGCGAATCCCGGCCTTGTCCCCCACGGCTTCCCGCAGGGCCTGGCCTAGCACGATGGCGGTATCTTCCACGGTGTGGTGGGCGTCAACCTCCACGTCACCAGTAGCCTTTACCCGCAGGTCAAATAGACCGTGTGTGGCAAATGCGGTAAGCATATGGTCAAAGAACGGCAGCCCAGTGGAAATATCGCTTTTCCCGGTGCCGTCTAGGTCGATGGAAACGGTGATATCCGATTCCGATGTTGCTCTTTGGGCACGCCCCACACGGTTTGTCATATCTCACTCCTTTGAAGTATCCGCTCCTACTGTAGTCGCTAGCTTTTCCGCCGCAGCCAGAAAGGCCGCATTTTCTTCTGGCAGGCCGATGGTCACACGCAAGTACCCGTCGATCCCTACATCGCGGATGAGCACCTCTTCGTCCAAGAACTGTTCCCACACGCGGTGTTGGTCTGCAAAATTGCCAAAGAAAAGGAAATTCGATTCGCTCGGCATGACGGTATAGCCCATCTCGCGCAGGCGCCCTGCCACCATGTCGCGTTCGGCGGCGATGGTCGCCACGGTGGCGAGGGTATCTGCGCTGTGGCGCAGCGCCACAGTGGCCGCTGCCTGGGATAAGACGGACAGGTGATACGGCAGGCGCACCAGCATGATGGCCTCCACAAAGGCCGGGTCCGCCACGAAGTAACCCAAGCGACCGCCGGCAAAGTCGAAGGCCTTCGACATCGTGCGCGAGACCACGAGCTTGGTGGGGTATTTTTCTAACAGGCTCGTCGCGGACGGCGAGGAAGAAAACTCGGCGTAGGCTTCGTCGACGATGACGATGCCGGGGGCGGCATCGATAAGCGCGGCAATATCCTCCAGGCTGGTTACCCCGCCGGTGGGGTTATTCGGGGTAGTAACAAAGATGACGTCGGGCTGGTGCTCGGCCACCGCCGCCAAGGCGCGCTCCATGTCGATGGTGAAGTTCTCATCGCGCGGGCACTCGATAAAACGCGTGTGGGTACCAGCAGAAAGGATCGGGTGCATGGAATATGACGGCGTAAATCCCAGCACGCTGCGCCCAGGCCCGCCGAAGGCCTGCAAAAGCTGTTGCAGGATCTCATTGGAACCGTTGGCTGCCCAGACCTGCTCGTAGGTGACATCCACTCCGGTTTGCTGCGAAACATAGCGGGCTAACTCGGTGCGCAGTTCGACCGCATCGCGCTCTGGATAGCGGTTGAGCGAGCTGGCGCAGCGGCGGACCTCGTCCACGAGGGCATCGACAAGCGCGGGCGAAGGCGGGAAAGGATTCTCGTTAGTATTGAGTTGGTAGGCCACCCGCAGCTGCGGGGCACCGTAAGCGGTCTCGCCGCGCAATTCCTCACGCAGCGGTAGGTCATGTAGCTGGGCCATTTATTTCTCCTCGAATCGGGCTCGAATGGCCTCCCCGTGGGCGGGAAGGCGCTCGGCATTAGCAAAGGCAATGACGTTGGGGGCGATTTCTTCCAGGGCGCCGCGGTCATAATCGATGAGATTGACCGGCCGGAGGAAGGTGTGGGTAGAAAGCCCAGCCGAAAACCGCGCCGTGCCCGAGGTAGGCAGCACGTGGTTGGAACCGGCCGAGTAGTCCCCCAAGGGCACCGGGGAATACGCCCCGACGAAGATGGCGCCGGCGTGGTTGATGCGCTCTGCCACCGCGTGCGGCTCCGCGGTGTGGATTTCTAGGTGTTCGGCGGCATAAGCATTCGCCACGGCGATGCCCGCGTCCACGGAATCCACCAGCACGATGCCGGATTGCTCGCCCGTTAAAGCCTCGGCGGCGCGGGCGGAGTTCTCCGTTGCCGTATAGCGGCGCTCAACCTCCTGATTTACCTGCTGAGCCACGCTTTCCGATGCCGTAATTAACACGCTTGCCGCCATCGGATCATGCTCCGCCTGAGAGATGAGGTCATAGGCAACGTAGACAGGGTTCGCGGTCTCATCCGCCAAAATGGCGATTTCGGTCGGGCCAGCCTCCGCATCGGTGCCGACCACCCCGCGCACCGCCCTTTTCGCCGCCGCGACAAAGATATTGCCCGGCCCGGTAATCATGTCCACGGGCTCTACGTCTTCGTCCGCATCGCCGTAGGCCAAAAGCGCTACCGCCTGGCCGCCACCAACGGCCCAAACTTCCTCCACGCCCAGCATGTGGCACGTGGCCAAGACCGTAGGGTGTGGCAATCCTCCGTGATCTTTTTGCGGCGGGGAGGCGACCACCAAGCTGGAGGCACCGGCCTCTTGCGCTGGCACGGTATTCATGATGACTGAAGACGGGTAGACCGCCTTGCCGCCGGGAACATAGAGGCCAACGCGCTCGATGGGGCGGAATACCTCTGTCACGGTGGCGCCGGGTGCCAGCTGCGTCGTGTGCGGATCCGGCTTTTGGTCAGCATGCACGCGGCGCACTCGCGCAATGGAGGCCTCGATGGCCGAGCGCACCTGGGGATCAAGATCTTCGGCGGCCCGCTCCAGTTCCGCCTGGGGCACGCGCAGGGACGACGGGCGCACCCCATCGAATTGCTCCCCATAATCCAACGCCGCTTGGACGCCTTCGTCGCGCACCTTATTCACCATCGGCACGACGGTGCCCATAACGGAATTGACATCGGTGCCACCGCGCGGAAGGACGCGGCGCAGCGTGGCGGGGCGGAGCTGTTGACCGCGGAGATCGATGGTTCGAAGCATTCCTGGCTCACTTTCTGGTTGATCACCGTGGGCTATATCTGTAGACAAACCAATATACTATCGCCCAAAGCGCCGCGGGGACACCCTCTTGAACGATAGACTCAGATCAACTTTCAGCGAAGGCGAGTGTGCGGTGCATGATGAGCGAATTTGAATCCACCAGTCTTGAGCGGCACCTGCGCGCCATCGTCCGCGAGCTTGATTATTCCTATTGGGCGCTACCTACTGGGGAACTCGTCATTTCCCATGGGCAGGAGGGGTCCACGCTGGTATTTGTATCGCAGGCCGACGATGTGGTTATCCACCTGCACACCACTCTGCGCGGCGCGGTTGACTTGGGCGAGGCCGCCGCGCTGTCCCGATTTATCACCGCGTGGAATGCCGATTGCCTCTACCCCACCGCCGTGCTGGACTATGACGAGGCAGGTTCGCTAGTGCTGAGTGGGCAGAGCCACTTCAGTACTGGAACTGCACCAACGCACGATCAATTGGCCGCTTTTGTGCCCGCCGCACTCAACGGCGCAGAGGTACTCATCAGCGTGGCGACGCGCGAGTTTCCCACCCTGGCCCAAGAACCAGAACTTGTGCTCGCTCCAGACGATGCCGCTATACAGCCCGCGTTCACTTTGGATCTCCTTGCCGCCGCTCTGCCACAAATAGGCATCGACCGCTTACATAGCGATGGGGAAATCTGCCTATTTGCCCTAGTCAATTCCATCGCTTGCACCTTTACCCTCGACTCTGGGCCAAGCCTCATCATCACAGGCCGGTGGGATCTGAATGCGGATGAGGACGATTTCACCCGTTTGTTTTTGATCTGCAATGACTGGAACCGAGCGGACCACAGCGCCACGGCCTACTGCCGCTCCACCGACGACGGCCTCCATATCCATGTCGATGTGCCGACCCTGACCGGGGCGGGCCTTAACCAAGGCCAACTGCTGCGGGTTTTAAGCCACAGCCTCGATGCGATCCTGCACGCAATCGATGACATCGCGCGAGAATTCTGTGGCAGCTCCCCGGTTAAGTGGGCGTAACTACTTCACGTTGCGCACTGGCCTCTTGAGCGGACTCATTGCCGGCAGCTTCCCAGTCCGCGTCGGAGCTAATAAACGCGGTACACCAGTAGGAAAACATGGCCAAAAATGGGGCTACCGCCCAGGCCACGGCCGGCGAAAAATTCGGCGCAAATTCCACGACGTCCCCTGGGTTCTCCGGCGGGTGCGTTGCGGTGATGCCACCAAAGACGTAGAAGGAAGCCGCACCGGTAAGCGCGCATAGCCCTACCCACAGCAGCATCGTGAGACCGCGCCCGCGGCGCTGGGAAAATGCAGCCAGTCCGAGGCACAGCCCCAAGAAACCCGTGACGAGTGCAAAGGTCATAAACGCGACGAATTGTGCGTTGCCCACCGCTTCAATGGCGTAGCCGCCACCGTCAACAGCATGCCCGGTCATCGTAGGGCGCATAAACCCCCAAAGCGCGCCACAGATGCCGAAAACGAACAGGGAACACGCCAGGAGCCCCGCACCGAAACCGAGAGTGCGGGGCAAGCGAGCTTGGTGGAAAGACAATTTAGTTACAGAAGGTCCAGTTACCGTCCTCGCGGCGGAAACGAACGGTGGAGGTATCGGTACCTTCCGGGTTCGACACGCTCACGGTAGCGGAGGCATCATCGCCATTGACCACAACGTCATTGATCGATTCCAGCTTGGTGGAGGTAGGGATGGCCTCTAGCTGGTTGGCAAACTCGTTAATCTTGGCATTGCCCTGGCTTTGCTGGCGCATGGAGTTTGCGTATTCCGCAAAGGACTGGTTGGGCAGGCTATCGACGTAGTTGAGGTACTGCTGAAAATCCCCGGACTCGCCTTCGCGCACGGCCTTGCAGGCATGTGCTGGCATGTAGCCAAAGTAGTCCTTGACATTGTCAATCTCATGCTGTCCGCGCACCAACTGCTCAATGGCCTGCTTATCGCCATCGCTTGCTTCGTGCCCACCTTCAATGGGCTTGATGTCCTGGGCGTTGGCGAAGGGATCGTCCCCATTCTCAATGGGGTTTGCGTTGGCGCCCGCATTGCCGCCTTCTTCACCCTTCTCCTTAGGGTCCTCGGCGACCTTTTTCTTGTCCTTTTCTTCCTTCTTGTCCTTATCGGCGTCTTTGTCCTCAGACTTTTTCGCCGATTCCTTCGCGGAGGTCTCAGAGGACGTGGTAGCAGGCGAAGACGACGTGGTCTTCGTCGAATCGTCCTCATCGTCCGAGCTACATGCAGCTAAGGCAAGCGGGGCAACCATAGCGACCGCGAAAAGGGACTTCTTTGCAGGGGTCAAAAAGGACAAGGGAGAGCTCCTGAATCAATCTTTCGAATGCGAAGCCGCCTCACGACGGGTTCTGTTGTCCCCGCAATCCTAACAATGCAAGTTTGCAAGAGACATTATTGCAGTCTTAAAAGTACCTGTGAGCTATTCCTTGCCGCGCTGAAACACGTACAATTTCCACTGTGCAACTACATCGCGAGAGCATCATCGAGGCCGCCACGACCCTATTGAATACTTATGGGCTTGCCGATGTCACCATGCGCCGCGTCGCTTCCTCCCTCGGCGTTGCTCCAGGCGCATTGTATTGGCATATCGCCAATAAGCAGGCGCTCATTGCCGCTCTTGCCGAAGATACTATCGCCCCCGTCGCCGGCTCCACGCTGGAAGAGATTAGCCTGCACCTGCGCGAATTGCTCCTGGCCCGCCGCGATGGAGCGGAGGTTGCCATAGCTGGGCTCTCCCAGCCTGATTCCCCGGCATGGGATCACCTCGTCGCGCAGTTTAGCTCCGCCACCTGCCCCGATTTCGATGATACTGCTCGCAAGGCCGCTGCCCTTTCTGCAGTTCACCTCGTCCTAGGCGCCACGCTGCTCGAGCAATCTCAGCGCCAACTGCTAGAAACCACCGGCGGGACCACCGCGGCCGACTATCGCGCCGATTTGGTGCATGGCGTGCAGATTATCAATGCCGGTTTGCAGCACAGCGGGGCGGATTAAAACTCTTCACCCCCGCGGCGGATTTCCCATCAGCACAAGCGAGTACGATCTCTGTGCAGCAGCCCTCTTTAGATTGTCACCTCAGAAGAAAGGCCATTTTCGTGTCGTATCCCGCGCATGGCGTATTCATCGATGTCACTGCGGAAAAAATCGTGCTTCACCGCAGCCTGCTCTCCCGCAGCTTGGGCGCGCCTGCCACCGCAGAAATCGCGCTCGATGCCATCGATGACCTGCGCGTCCACGAACCCACCGCCACCGGTTTTGGTTCGCTGTCCCTAGGCAGTGCCGGCAGCATTGCCTTCGCGCCGCACCAGGATCCCCACCGCGTGGCGCGCGCCATTGAGGCGGCACAAAAGGGCGCCGCACCGGCGGAAGCAGCAGCCGCTCCCGAACCCGCAGCAGCTACAACCCCAACCGCTAGCGAAGAAAACCCAGGGCTTGATTTCGTTGCGGTAGATGTAGAAACCGCCAATGATAATTGGGGATCCATCTGCCAGATCGGTGCCGTGCGTTACCGCGATGGCCAAGAAACCGCGTCCCAGTCGTGGCTGTGCACCCCTCCCCCTGGTTTGGAGCACTTTGCCGAAATCAATATCTCCATCCACGGGATTACTGCCGCCGATGTCGAAGGAGCAATGCCCTTTGCCACAGCGGCCGCAGAGCTCTTTGACTTCATCGGCAGCGATGTCATCGTCGCGCACAATGTCCAATTCGACTCATCCGCGCTGCGCTCCGGGTTGCTGGCAGCCGGGGCCGATGTCCCCACCATCCCGCTGGCCTGTTCGCTCGCTTTGTCCCGCGACGCTTCCAAGCAAGGTGTTATCTCGGTGGCCAACCACAAGCTTCCCACCGTGGTGAAACACCTAGGCGGTGCCTCTTTTACCCACCACGATGCCACCGAGGACGCCCGCGCCGCCGGCACCATCATCACGGCGCTGGCCCAACGCTTCGGGCATACCGGAAGCATCACCGATCTCTTTACCAGCCGCGAGTTTCGCCTCGGCCGCCTCGAATCCTCGGCCATCCTGCCGGTCCTGCGCGCGCATACTGCGCCCACCTCCGGCGACGATCTGGGCGCCGGCACCGATTTCCGCGATTCCACCCGGTCCGCGGGAAGTAGCAAGAAACCCGTTTCGCCCAACCGGGCGCCGTGGCAGGCCGTTGCCACCCCGGATACCATCCCAGAACCCAACCCCGACGCCGATCCTCAAGGCGCACTCTACGGCCAGCACGTCACCCTGACCGGCGATTTCGATCCATACGATAAGGGGCTGCTGTGGCAGGGCATCGCCAAGCGCGGTGGGCAAGTGGGCAAAAACGTCACCAAGAAGACTACGCTGCTCGTCGTCGGCGAATGGGCGAAGAAGACCTCCAAGGAAAAGCGCGCCGAAGAGCTGCAAGAAAAGGGCCAGGACATCACCATGTGGACCGGCGCCCAGCTCTTTTCCGAGCTGGAGCTCGACGCCGAGCCGCCTTTTTAAACCCGCAGGGAACCACCCGGCCATTTCTCCAGTCCTATAAGGGCGGATACGCACTACCTTGGAGAAATCGCCATGACCCTTACGCTCGACGCACCCCGCCCCACCACCACTAATTTGCTGCCGGCGCTATTCGCACGGTCGTGGATTAAGCACCAGCGGCTTTCCGATGACGGCTTTTGCGACTCCCTCGCCACCATCCAGCTCTCCCCCAACCTGTCGATGGCGCTGGTCTTTCCCGGGCAGCGCACTTTTCGCCGGCTCAGCCACCGCGGCCTCGCGGACCTGGATGTCTCGACCCGCCAGGCGTGGAATTGTGCCTCGCTGAATCTGCAGCGCGCCGCGCTCGACTCGCAGGGCCTGCGCTTTTGGACTCGCCCTGCCCACTGCGCCCTGCCTGCCGCAGCGCCCTATGGCGGCCTGCAAGTCCGCTCCCACGGCGCCCCGATTTCTTCGTGGTTAGCGCACCCAGAAACCTTCACCGTGCTGGATAAACACATGCGTCGCCTCATGCGTTCGCATTCTTTGACCTACCTGGTGCCGGATTCCGCGACGGTTTTTGTCTTCGCCCACCTACCCGATGAATATGCCCGCGACCTCGCCCACACCGCCGCCGAACAACTTCCCCGCCATCGCACCGTTTTACATTCGCGCCCGCTAGTATGGTCTAACGGATTTCCCCGCGAATTATGAGAGGAGCACCATGGCGGAAAGCAGGATGTCGCGGCTGAGCAATCAGTACCATGCCTGGACCCGCAGCCACCCCACGGCGGCGGAGGATTTTCGCACCGCCATCGAGGATCTGCTCAATGACGCCGGCATCATCTTTGACCGGGTATCCACCCGCGTCAAGGCGTGGTCCTCACTCAAGCGCAAGGCCAAGAAGCGGGGTGAAGGCGGCGATTTCATCTACCCCACCCCGTGGGACGATATCCACGATGTCATGGGCGTGCGCGTCACCCTGTACCACTCCACCACCATTCCCAATGCGCTAGACGTGCTGGGCGAGTCCTTCAAGGTCGTGCGCTCTGTGGATAAGGCGGCCGAGACCCGCATTTCCGGCGGCTTTGGGTACGGCTCCCACCACCTGGTGCTCACCGTGACCGACGATAGTGCGGCGGCGATGGAGGAGCTCGCCGATTTCGTGGGCTGGACCTTTGAGGTACAAATTCGCACCGTTCTGCAGCACGCATGGGCGGAATTCGAGCACGATATCCGCTATAAGCAAGGCCCTACCCCGCCCTCGCCGGAGGTGGACCGCCTATTTACGCTGGCCGCCGGCCTCATCGAATTGGCTGATCAGCAATTCGATGAGATCGCCGCGCTCAAAGCCCCGCGCACGGAGGCGGATACGGACGTGGAGCTTACCCCGGAAACCTTACCTGGCGTCCTAGCCATCATTTTGGGCAATCGCTTCCCGCTTTCACGCTCGGAGCACTACCGCTTCCTCGCGGAAATCTTGGAGGAAAACGATATCCGATCCTTAGACCAGCTCGAGCAGCTGCTTGACGATGACGCCATTGCCCACGTCCACGACACCATGCGCTATCGCTTTCGGCCCGGCCAAGTGCGCCTTATCGATGATTTGCTGCTCAACAAGTTCGGCAAGCAGCACATCGAGGCCACCGCCGAATCGGGCGACCGCGCCGGGCGTCGGCGCCGCCTGAACGCGCGCCTTAAGGCGCTGCGTGCCAACTCCTAGCGGAACCCGCCGCGGAATTTTTCCATATCGCGGCGTTCCTTCTTCGTCGGCCGGCCCGCGCCGCGGGGGCGAACCGGCACCGCGGGCTGGAATTCCTTGGGCGGTGGCGACGGCGCGTGATCGGTATAGCAGGTGCGCGCCACCGGCGCGCCCACGCGCTTGGCAACGGTAGCCAGCACCTCCAAATCGTGCTCGTGGTGGTTGCGCCACACGCGCACCCTATCGCCTGGTACGACTTGTTGGGCGGGTTTTACCGCTTCACCGTTTATTTTCACGTGCCCGGCGCGCACCGCGGTGGCTGCGGCGGATCGGGTTTTGAACATGCGCACCGCCCATACCCAAGCATCAATGCGGACGGGGCGGCCGCTTGGCTGCGGGGTAGGCATTAATAATTATTGTGGTTCTCGTTGACGATTTTGCGGATCTTCAACCAGTTATATCCACCGCCTACCACGGCGATGATAAGGCCCAAAATCATCCAAGCGGCAAAACTAGCAGAAAGCACACCTAAAACGACTCCTGCGCCGACACCACCGGCAACGGAAATAACGGCGTTGCGGGAGTGCTTGCGCACCTGCTGCTTACGCTGCGCAATGGGGTTATTCGGTCGCTGCTGCATAGTCATGACCCAGATCATACCTCAACCCAGGCAGAACCTGCTTCGCGCGCGCTGATTTCACCTTGGGAAAGCGCGGCGAGCATCGCCTGGAGCTCATCGAGCCCACCCGGGCGCACGGCGACCGTAAAAGTCACGGCTGCGCCGTATTCGGTGTCGGTAATATCGATGCCGCGCCCGCGCAAATCCGCCTCGAGACGCCCAGCCGTGGCGTGCGGGCATTCCACCGTATAAAGCTCCCGGCGTGCCCGGGTGACCGCCTCGACCTTCTCCATGGCCTCGCTAACCGCCCCGCCATAGGCATGCACGAGGCCGCCCGCGCCCAGCTTGATACCGCCGAAGTAGCGCACGACCACCGCACAAATATCAAGCATTCCAGAGCCCTTTACCACATCCAACATGGGCTTTCCGGCCGTCCCGGAAGGCTCGCCATCATCGGAGGAACGCTCCGCGGGGTTCGCATCGTCGACGTGGTAGACATATGCGGAGCAGTGGTGGCGGGCATCGGGAAAGCGCTGTCGGGCGGCATCGATAAACGCCCGTGCTTCTTCCTCATTCGTCACCCGGCCGATCAAGGTGATAAATCGCGAGCGTTTGATCTCAATTTCGTGCTCCACCTGGCCGGTGGGACGCCGATACGAATCGCGCATTAGGCAACCAAGAAATCGTACTCGGGGGTATTCGGCTGCAGGTGCTGCACCGAAATCTTGGACTCGGCCATCCGCTCCTTCAGCCCTGCTAAGTCTTCGGCGCGGCTAAGCTGAATGCCCACCAGCGCGGCACCGGTCTCGCGGTTATTGCGCTTGAGGTACTCGAAGAGCGTGATGTCATCGCTGGGCCCCAGGATTTCAGACAAGAAGTGGCGCAGCTGGCCCGGTTCCTGCGGGAAATTGACCAAGAAGTAGTGCTTCAGGCCGCGGTGCACCAGCGAGCGCTCCATGATTTCGGCGTAGCGCAACACGTCATTATTGCCCCCAGAAATCACGCAGACCACCGTCGAACCCGGCTCCAGCGGCACCCGCTGCAGCCCAGCCACGGACAGTGCACCCGCGGGCTCGGCGATAATCCCCTCATTTTGGTACAGGTTGAGCAGGTCCGTGCACACCGCCCCCTCAGAGACCGTGTCCCAGTGCAGGCGCTCTTGGTTGGCCTCCAAAATCTTATACGGCAGCGAGCCCAGGCGCTTGACTGCCGCGCCATCGACAAACGGATCCACGCTGTCTAGTGCCACCGGCCCGCCGTTGCGGAAGGCTGCTCTTAGCGATGCCGCCCCTTCCGGCTCCACTCCTACCACCTTGGCGTGCGGTGCCATATCCGCCATATAGGAGGTGATGCCAGAAATCAGCCCGCCGCCGCCGACGGGCACGACGATGGTGTCGACCGAGGCGCCCTTTGCCGAAAGCTGCGCCAAGACTTCCGCCGCGACAGTGCCTTGGCCGATGATGGTATCGCGGGCATCGAAGGGCTCGATGAAGGTGGCGTGGCGCTCGGCGGCATCGGCATGCGCGGCGGCCGCGGCCTCGTCAAAGTTGGCACCCACGACGACGAGTTCCACCTGGTCTCCGCCGTGCACGTGGATGCGGTCGCGCTTTTGCATGGGTGTGGGCTCTGGGACGAAAATCTTGCCCGGAATCCCCATGGTGCGGCAGGCATAGGCCACGCCTTGTGCATGGTTGCCAGCCGATGCCGTCACGATGCCCCGCTCCCGCTCCTGCTGCGACAGACTGGAGATGCTATTGAGCGCACCGCGAATCTTATACGAGCGCACGTCCTGGAGATCTTCGCGCTTTAAATAGACCTCACAGCCCGTTTCCGCAGAAAGCCGGGGGCAATACTGCAACGGCGTCGGCGCGATTTCGGAGCTGATGCGTGCCTGCGCCTGCTGGATATCGGATGCGTGGATGGTCGATTCAGTCATGATTGCAGAGTCTACCCGCCCTACCTAGTGCTCGACCGATTCACCTATATTTCATTCCGGTTTAGCGCAACGGTTACGTGGGATCGAGATAATGGAGTGCTCCACAAGAAAGGACTCTCTCTATGTTTAAGCGCACCTCCATCGGCATGGCCGCCTGCCTTGTGCTCAGCTGCGCCCCTGCTGCCAACGCGCATATCGTCGATAATGTTGTAGAACACTCCGCCGACAATGCTGCGGTAAAGCTAAGCCCCATCGGCTCGTATGAAGCCGGGGTGATGGGCAAATCAGCAGCCGAAATCGTGGCCTACCACGCCGCCTCCCAGCGTATTCTCACGGTGAATGCGCAATCGGGCAAGGTGGATATACTGGACGCCTCCGACCCCACCAATCCTAATAAGGTTGCTGAGGTCTCCGCCGGCGGCGATAAGGAGATCAACTCCGTGGCGGTGCGCCCTGATGGCCTCGCCGTCGCCGCCGTGCAGCAGGCAGACAAGACCGAAAACGGCGAAGCCTTGATTTTCGATGCCACCTCCGACCAAGAGCTTGGCCGCGTGCCGCTCGGCGCGCTGCCAGATAACGTGCACATCACCAAAGACGGTGCCTATGCATTGACCGCTAATGAGGGCGAGCCATCCGATGAGCTCAACTCCGACGGCACCGAATACGCAAAAGCCCCAGAAGGAACCGTGTCCGTCATTTCCCTGCCAGACGGCGTTGCGGCCCCCTCTGTTGCCGATGTTCGCACCGCCGATTTCCGCGCCTTCGATGGCGCAGATGCAGAACTTGACCCGTCCATTCGCGTCTTCGGCCCAGCAAACCACCACAACAAGCCTTCGCTTGACTTTGAGCCGGAGTATATTTCCTCCGCCGATGGCAAGGCGTATGTCACCTTGCAAGAAAATAACGCTATCGCAGTGGTCGATATTGCCTCCGCCACCGTAGACAAGGTGTTGCCCGCCCACATCGCGGACCATTCAGATGTCCCCATTGATCCCTCCAATAAGGACGGCGCGGCAAAGCTGCGCACGATCCCTGTGCATGGCCTGTCCATGCCGGATTCGATTGGCGCCTTCCAGACCAACGGCGAGACCTACTTCGCCACCGCCAATGAGGGCGATGCCCGCGAATGGGGCGGCTATACCGATGAGGTCAAGCTGAAAGATCTTGTTGAAGAGGGCCAGATCTGTGATTCTGTCGACCTGCCAGAAGGCATCGAGGACAAGAAATACGCCGGCAACCTAAAGTTGAGTAATGCCTCTGGATGGAACGAGGAAAAGGGCTGCTTCGATGGCCTGTATTCCTACGGGTCCCGCTCCTTTAGCATTTACGATGCCGAGGGCAACGTCGTCTTCGATTCCGGCTCCGACTTCGAGAAAATCACCAAGGACATCGAGGGACTTAACTTCAATGCCGATAATGAGGATCCCGACTTTGACGATCGCTCCAATAATAAAGGCCCCGAACCGGAAGCTCTGACGATTGGAACAGTTGGTGACCGAACCTATGCCTTCACCGGTATGGAGCGCGTGGGCGGCATCTTTGTCTATGACGTCACCGACCCCGCTCATGCCGAGTTCGTCACCTATAGCAATAACCGCGATTTCGCCGTGGACTATGACGAGGACAATGCCGCCGCCACCAGGTTGGCCGGCGGCTTGGGCCCCGAGGGGCTAGCATTCGTTAGCAAGGAAGACTCTCCTACCGACGATGCCCTCCTGATCGCCGGCAACGAGGTATCCGGCACCACCACGGTCTTCTCTGTCGCCGATCTCGTAGGCGGCTCCGAGGACGAAGGCGACAACGCCTCCGATGAAGACGGCGACGCTCCTGACGATGCTCCCGGGGCATGGCTGCCGGGAGACGGCTCCAGCAGCATCGCGAAGGGCGTTGGAATCATCGCTGGCGTCATTGCCCTCGGCGCCATGTTGAGCGGTGTTCTACACTTCATGCCGCAGGTAGCCGATCAATTCTATAAGATGCTTCCAGAACCGGTCCGTCAGCTACTTCCGTAGATTTCGGTATTAAAGCGGTGGCATTTGGGGCGCGCGATCAGCTCCCCAGCCACCGCCTGCCTGCTCCTCTTGTACTACATTGCCAGCGGTGACCGCGCGGGAACTTGTGCGCTTTCACAAATCCGACCCATGGACGGCACGCCAACTTCTGAAACAGAAGCGGGCGTTTTCTGCTGTCACCGCAGGTGCAGCGATATTGCTTTCCCTGGACTGCGGTAACAGTGTATGTAAAAGGTGCAGGAGGAGTTTCTATCCCAAAATACCTGCGCCCATCGTGGCCTTCAGGTCTCCCATGAGGTTGCCGGATCGTTCCACGCGGAGGTGCTCACCGAGGACCATGGTGGTGGATTGGTCGCCCTCGACAAGCTCAAGGTAGACATCGGACTCACCGTGATTTTTAACCAAGACCTGCTTGAGTCGGGCGATATTTTCCATCGTGCACTGGTCTGTACGCATGGTCAGGCGCAGTGGCAGGCTCGCGCCACCGCCTGGCCCCAGCTCGGGAACGCGAATATCGGAACAAAACAGCGACCGGCGCTCATCGCGCACCTTCACGTTGACGCGCGCTAAGATGATGTTGTCTTCCACAATATGCGGCGCTGCCAGCGAGTAGACCTTGTTAAAGACCAAGATCTCTACCTGCGCGCCGTTGTGGTCTTCTACCGTGACAATCGCCCACGGGGAACCATCGCGCTTAGAAAAGCGGCGGTCCACACCGGAAATGATGCCGCCGATGATGAGTTCCTGCCCATTGTGCACCTCATCGTTGAGGATCTTGGTCAACGGCGTATTGGTCTGTGCAGCCAGGGCCTCTTCGAACCCGTCGAGTGGGTGGCCAGAGACGTAGAGCCCCAGCATCTCTCGTTCTAGCGCCAACTCGTGCTTGCGATCCCATGAATCGTCCGGCACATCAATGGCAAAGGCGCCCTCCGAGGAGGCATCGTCGCCACCGCCAAAGCCGGCAAAGAGGTCGAATTGCCCCTTATCCGCCGCCTTCTTGGTGGTCTGCACGGCATCGACGGCGTCCTCGTGAATCAGCATGAGGCCCTTGCGCGGCTGCTGGAAATCATCAAAGGCACCGGCCTTAATCAGCGCCTCGGTCACGCGTTTGGAACACGCTGCCAAATCGATCTTGTCAAGGTAATCACTAAAGGACGTAAACGCCCCCTTTGCCTTGCGCGAAGCAATGATGGATTCGACGACTTCCGAGCCCACATTGCGGATAGCGCCCATGCCGAAGCGAATATCCTCGCCCACAGCCTGGAAGTCCTCTTCGGATTCATTGACCGAGGGCGGCAAAACGTTAATGCCCAAGTGGCGGCAATCCGACAGGTAGATGGCGGACTTATCCTTCTTATCGCCCACAGAGGTCAACAGCGCTGCCATGTATTCCGGTGCGTAGTAGGCCTTGAGGTAGGCCGTCCAGAACGAGACCAACCCGTAGCCCGCGGCGTGGGACTTGTTAAACGCGTACGACGCGAAGGGCTCGATGGTCCCCCACAGGGCATCCATGGCGGATTTGGAGTAGCCATTTTCTTGCATGCCGCCCCAAAATTTATCGTACTGCTGGGCTAGGACCTCGGGCTTTTTCTTACCCATCGCCTTACGGAAGCCGTCTGCCTCGCCGGCGGTGTAGTTCGCCACCTTCTGCGAGATGCGCATGATCTGCTCCTGGTAGACGATGAGACCATACGTCTCATCCAGGATTTCCTTCAGCGGCTCTTCAAGCTCAGGGTGAATCGGGGTGATTTCCTTACGCCCGTTCTTGCGGTCGGCGTAGTCCCAGTGAGCATTCACGCCCATCGGGCCGGGGCGGTACAGGGCCAAGGAGGCCACGATGTCTTTGAAGCCGGTAGGCTTCATGCGCTTGAGCAGCTCCTGCATACCGCCGGAGTCCAGCTGGAACACGCCCAAGGTATCCCCGCGCGAGAGCAAGTCATAGACCTTGGAGACCTTGGGGTCATCGGCATGCAGCTGCTCGAGTTGCACTTCCTCGCCGCGGTTGCGCTTGATGTTTTCGATGGCATCACCAATAACGGTGAGGTTGCGCAGGCCCAAAAAGTCCATCTTCAGCAGGCCAATGGCCTCGCAGGCGGGATAATCCCAGCCGGTGATATAGGCGCCATCGGCAGGCCGCTTCCACATCGGGATGTGGTCCATCAACCGCACGGAGGCCATAATCACCGCGCAGGCGTGCACGCCGGCCTGGCGGACGACGCCTTCCAAACCGCGCGCGGTGTCATAAATCTTTTTCACATCCGGGTCGGTTTCCACCATCTGGCGGACCTCGGCGGCCTCGGAATAGCGCTCGTGGTCGGGGTCAGTAATGCCCCGCAGCGGAATATCCTTCGCCATAATCGCCGGGGGCAGCGCGCCGTTGATGCGGTCGGCCATCTGGAAGCCGGGCTGGCCAAAGTGCACCTTGGCGGAGTCCTTAATGGCCTGCTTGGTTTTCACCGTGCCGAAGGTAATGACCTGGGCTACCTTATCCTCTCCCCAGCGCTCGGCGGCGTAGGTAATCATCTCGCCGCGGCGGCGATCGTCGAAGTCGATATCGATATCGGGGGCGGACGGGCGCTCGGGGTTCAAAAAGCGCTCGAAGAGCAGGTCGTGTTCCAGCGGATCAATATTGGTAATGGTCAGCGCGTAGGCCACGAGCGCGCCCGCCGCAGAACCACGGCCGGGCCCCACACGGATGCCTACAGAACGCGCGTACTTAATAAGCTCCGCCACGATGAGGAAGTAGGACGGGTAGCCCTTCATCTCAATCACGGAAATCTCGTACTTGGCGCGCTCAATGTAGTCCTCCGGCACCTCGCGCCCGGGGAACCGCCGCTGCAGCCCCTCCATCACCTCGTGGGTCAGCCAGGAGGTGGGCGTGTGGCCCTCGGGGACATCGGCAATGGGCATGCGGTCGTGGGTGTGTTCCTCCCACACCTCGCTGTAGTCCTGCACGCGCTCGGCAATCCACAGGGTGTTATCGCAGCCATCCGGAATCAGGTCGTCCCAGGTATCGCGCATCTGCGCGGCGGACTTGATGTAGTAGCCGGTACCGCCGAACTTGAAGCGGTCTGGGTCCATAAACGTCTTACCGGTCTGCACGCACAGCATGGCCTCGTGCGCCGGCGCCTGGGATTCCAGCACGTAGTGGCAGTCATTGGTCACCAGCGGCGGCAGGTCCAGCTTGCGGCCGATTTCGAGCAACCCATCGCGCGTGCGCTTTTCGATGTCCAGCCCATGGTCCATCAACTCCAAGAAGAAGTTGTCCTTGCCATAGATGTCTTGCCACATGGCCGCGGCCTCGAGGGCCTCATTGAATTGACCGAGGCGCAGGCGGGTCTGTACATCGCCGGATGGGCAGCCGGTGGTGGCGATGATGCCATCAGCATGCTCAGCGATGAGCTCCGCATCCATGCGCGGCCACTTGCCCAGCTGGCCTTCGTAGGAGGCGAGCGAGGACAACGTGAACAGGTTGCGCAGCCCGGTGGCGTTTTCCGCGATCATCGTCTGGTGCAAATACGCACCCGAGGCGGAGACATCGTCGCGCTTTTGATCCGGAGTGCCCCACAACACGCGTTTTTTATTAAAGCGCGATTCCGGGGCCATGTAGGCCTCGATGCCGATGATGGGTTTCACCCCGGCTCTGGTCATGCGCTTGTAAAAGGCATCGGATCCATACATATTGCCGTGGTCTGTCATGCCCACGGCGGGCATGTTTTGCTTGACCACCTCATCAGCCAACATATCGACCTTGGCCATGCCGTCCAGCATGGAGAACTCGGTATGGTTATGCAGGTGGACGAAGGAGGAATTTTTGGCCATGCGGTCATCTTAGCGGGGCGGTCAAGATGACGATATTATGCGGGGATGATCTACACGCTTGCCGCATACATCATGTGGGGATTTTTCCCCGCGTTCTTCCCGCTCCTGCTGCCGGCCACGCCGCTGGAAATCCTCGCCCACCGCGTGTTGTGGACCGCGGTTATCGTCACGGCATTTTTAATCTGCAACGGCGGCTGGCGCGAAATGGTGCGCTTGTCCAAGCGCACATGGGGCTGGCTTGCCGCCGGGGGCGTATTCATCACGGTCAATTGGGGGACCTATGTGCTGGCGATTAATACCGATCACGTAGCCGATGCCGCTTTAGGATATTTCATCAATCCCCTGGTATCGGTGGCGCTCGGCATGATCCTCTTAAAGGAGCAGCTGCGCCCATGGCAGGCGACCGCCGTCGCCGTGGCGGCAATCGCGGTGCTGTATCTGACCTTCTTTACCGGACAGGCGCCGTATATCTCGCTGTTGTTGGCGGCATCGTTTGGCATCTACGGGCTTATCAAGAAACAGGTGCGGGTATCGGCGGCGGTCTCGGTCGCGGCAGAGTCTTTGGTGGTCTCCCCCGTTGCCATTGCCTATATCGTGTGGATTGAACAGGCAGGCCGAGGCACCTTCGTCACGGAAGGCACGCCACACATGCTGCTCTTAATCAGCGCCGGCCTTATTACCGCGCTGCCACTATTGTGCTTTGCCCAGGGCGCGCAGACGCTGCGCTTGTCGACGATCGGCATGCTCCAATACCTCACCCCCATCATGCAGATGCTGTGGGCACTCTTTGTCACCCAAGAGCACTTCTCCACACACCGGTGGATTGGCTTCGGCATCATAGGCGTAGCAGTCAGCATCTACATTGCAGATCTCATCCGCGTTCGCCACAACGCGCCGCGCAAGAGTGCGCGGCGCAGGTAAACCTGCGCGCAGAAATTCGCAGCGCGAAAGACGGTGCGTGAGCCGCGCGCAGTAGTGCACGGCGCGAGAAAACGGCACGCAAAAGTTAGCGGTGTGGAAGAGGGGTGTGCAAAAGCGCGCGGCAACGGGGCGCTGCGCACAGGAGTGCGCAGCGCGAAAAACGGCACGCAGAAATGCGCTGTGGATGAGCTCGGCGCTTAGGAATTCGCGGGCGGGAAAGTCGCCGCTGAGGGTTGGGGCCCGGCTCAACGTTGTGAGCTAACTGGGTCCGGTATCGACGAGGTCCGGCGGTGGCGGCTGCCAGGGTTTAATCCACCGCACGCCGCTGTGCACGCGTTCGAAGCGGCCATTGCGGGGACGGGCGGCGCGGTCGTCGTCATTGCGGCCGTTGTGATGCGGGCACGCGACGGTGAGGTTCTTGGCATTGGTCCACCCGCCGCCGGCCCAGCTATAAATGTGGTGGACTTGGCACTCATCGGCTGGGCGGTGGCACCCGCGCGCCGGGCAGACGGGGTTTTCGGCGGCGGCCATCATAAATTGCTTCCACGTTGCCCCGCGCTGCATGCGGTACAGGTTCACCGGCCCCTCCACGGGGTGGAGAAGAGTGATAAAGCCTTCCTCCGCCATTGCGCGCTGGGCCAGCTCGGCGCCGCTAATTTGCGCTCCGTTGGTCATGGTGACCGTGACGTCTTTATCGCCCTGCGCGATGGCGCTCAACTTATCCAGCGGGATTACCACGTTGGTGCGCACAGTGGAGATGGAGGCGCCGGAGTGGAAGAGGGCGGCGACATCGGCAAGCGTGCCTGCTTGGTTATGCAGCTCCGCGACGAGGCTGGAGCTACCTGTAATCGTTAGCGTCCATGGTTTGCCCGCGGCGCGGCGGCGCAGCCTCACCCCTGGTTTAGGCTCGCGCGGCGGGCGCAGCGCGCGCACCTTCTTGCGGGCGAGCTTGTCCATCGCCTGGGTATCGGCGGATACCTGGGTAAGCTCCGCGCGCAGGGCCCAGGCGCGGGCTTGGGTGGGCGCGCGGCGGGCGTGCTTTTCGATGACCTCCAACGTCGGCAGCGAATGCCCATTGCGCCGCGCTCCCTCGACCGCCCGACGCTGGCGGCGCGTGAAACTGGTCGGCCCGAAATAGATCTGAGAGAGGTGGGCTATCGACGCGGCGGCGGCATCCGGCATGCCGGCGGCGGTCAGCTCGGAGGCGGGCATATCAGCGGCCTCGGCGAGGATATCCATCGCCGAGTTTAAAGCCGCAATATATGCCCGAATGTGTTCCATGCCCCCGATGCTAAGCCTGCACCCCGCACCCCGCGCGGCGAAGCGTTCAGGATGGCAAATTTAGCTGGGTGGGCGCACGGCGAAACTACCCCAGGCGGCATCGGCAGGCGCGGGCTCGACGGCGGCGACGGCGGGGAGGGAGGCGACATCGGCAAGCTGGGCGCCCGTCCCCCACACCACGGCGGCGCTGACGGCGCTGGGGCGCTGGCCGTAGGAGGCACCGATGCGGTCGAAGGTGCGGTTAATCACCGCGGCGCGGTCCTCGCCGGCAACAGGCTCCGGCACCGCGATAGGCGCGGTCGAGCCCATCAGGATGGCGTCCATGCGCGGAATATCAGTCAGCGCGGCGGCGACGGCGACAGGGGGCAGCTCGGTATCGAAGGTGACCAGTGCATACGTGGCGGCATCCGGATCGATGTCCATGGAATTAACGCGCTCAATATACTCCGCGCGCGATTCCCCGTCCGGGCCCAGCTGGTCGCCTTGCACACGCGTGGATGCCTGCGTGCCCAGCGTGCCAAAAAGCACCAGAGCCACCACGCCCGCCACCAGCACCAGCACCAGTGCCGCTAGGCGGCGCCGCCAATAAAACTTCCTCATCCCTGCAGTCGCTCCAGGGCATGCTGCAGGTCATCGGGGTAGGGCGCGCGGGCCTCGAACCACTTCCCGGTGCCGGGGTGGGTAAAGCCTAGCTGCACCGCATGCAGCCACTGGCGCTCCAGGCCCAGGCGGGCGGAAAGCTGCGGGTTCGAGCCGTACATGGGATCGCCGACGCAGGGATGCCCGGTGGCGGACATGTGGACGCGGATCTGGTGGGTGCGGCCGGTTTCCAAGTGCACCTCGATGAGGCTGGCCTCGCGAAAGGCCTCGATGAGGCGGTAGTGGGTGACCGCGGCCTTGCCATCGTCAAGCACTGCGAATTTCCAGCCCGATTTCGGGTGCCTGCCGATGGGAGCATCGATGGTGCCTTCGATCGGATCGGGCAGGCCCTGAACCACCGCGTGATAGGTCTTTTTCACGGTGCGGGACTTAAATGCCTGCTTGAGCGCCGAGTAGGCGCGCCCGGAAGAGGCCACTACCATGACCCCGGATGTGCCCACGTCCAGGCGGTGGACGATGCCCTGCCGCTCGGTGGGGCCAAGCGAGGCCACGTTGTACCCTGCCGCGCGCAGCCCGCCGATGACCGTCGGCCCATCCCAGCCCACGCTCGGGTGCGCGGCGACGCCCACGGGTTTGTGCACGCAGATGATATCGGCATCGCTATATAAAACGTCCATGCCCTCCACCAGCTCCTCGCGCGGCAGCAGGGGCTTTTCCGGCTCCGGAAGCAGGACCGAGACCACCTGGCCGGATGCCAGTCGCTCGGATTTACCCAGCTCCTGCGAATCCACGGTGACCCCGCCCTCGGCGCACAGCTGGGCAGTAGCCGAGCGGGAGAGGCCGAGGAGCTTGGCAAGCGCGGCATCGGCACGCATACCTTCCAAGCCTTCTGGAATGGGGAAACTGCGCAATTGCCTATTCATTTTCCGCCCTCCGTTCCGCAATTAGCATGGCACCGATGAAGATGACGACGCCGCAGGTAATGGCCGCATCTGCGATATTAAAGACCGCGAACGAGCCGACCGAGATGTAGTCCACAACGTGCCCGAACCAGAAGCCGGGGTCGCGGAAGATGCGGTCTGCAAAATTGCCCAATGCCCCGCCGGCAATGAGCGCCAGCCCCAGCGCCTGGCCCGTATTGTGGATGCGCGGGGCGGCGATGGCAACGCCTAAGACGAACGCCAATTGAATGGTGGTAAACAGCCAGGTCGATCCCTCGCCACCGATGGAAAACGCCGCGCCGGGGTTAAAGAGCAGGTTAAACCTGAACCAGTCCCCGATGAAATAATGCGGCTCGCCCTCCGTCAGGACGGTAAGCATGAGTTGTTTTACGGCTTGATCCACAACCGCCACGGCGATGACCAACGCGGCGATAAGTCCTGTCTTACTCCTTCGTTTTTGACTCACCCACATCATTCTAATCCGGAGCGTCCGGTATTTTGGTAAGCGTGTTTCGAGTCAAAGTTTTTACAGCCCTTTCCGCCGTCGCCGTAGCGCTAAGCGCCTGTTCTTATGAGACCCCCGGCCCCGCCGTGGAGCAGCCAGTCGGCCTGACTATCGATGCCCCTCGCCTGACCGTCGAAGAGGCCGGAACCGGTGAGAAGAAACTGCTGGAATATCACGACATCGACTCCTCGCAGGAGGTAACGTACCGCGCCACGGAGGGATTTTCGCAGGACTTGCTGAATAAATCCGCCGCCGCCGATTTCCAGGCCGCCGATGTGGATAAGGAGACCACTACCCTGCCGCTTTCGGCGTCCGTGGATAAAGCCACCGAGGACGTCGAGGATCAATTGCCGGCCTCGCGCAACGCGTTTGTCACCGCGGGGGATCCGGATTATTCCGGCGATACCGATATCTCTTCTGCTTCTGGGTTCCAATTTGGCTGGCGCGGCCAAGACAACGGCCAGATGAATTCCCTGCGCTTGGCCGCCCCGCAGGACGCGAGCGATGAGGCGCGCGGCACCGTCGAACAGGCCATCATGAAGCTGACCGCGCTGCCCATCGTCTTCCCAGAGGAAGAGGTGGGCACCGGCGCGACGTGGACGGTGGATTCGCGCGTCACGGGGGAATCCACGCTCCTGCAAACGACACGCTATACGGTCAAGTCCATCGATGGTGACCGCGTCACGCTATCCGTCGAGGTGGAACAACGCCCCACCCTGGGCGCTTTATCCTTCGAAGGTCAGGCCGCGGGCACGGAGTTGGAGGATAAGGAACTCGACGTGCTGGATTCTTCTACCAATTCCTCGGGCAACGTCACGGTGGATCTGACCAAGCCGCTCCCCGTGGGCGGTGACGTGTCCTTCGATACGAAGGTAACCTACGGCACCGCCGATTCAGACCTGCGCGTCGTGCAATCAAGCCTGACGGAGCTGGCGTTTTCTGAGTAACAGGATTTACTCGGCGGGGGCCTCTACGGGGGCCTCGGCAGGCGCCTGCTCTGCGCCGGCTGCGGGGGCATCGCCCTGGGCAGGGGCAGCGTCGCCTTCATCGGCAGGCAGCGCGCCCGCACCGGTATCGGCACACATCTCCGGAACCTGCTCAGGCGGCACCGTGTTTTGAATCAGCGTGCAGGCCCAGGTCTTCGACAGCTTCCAGGTGCCATCCTGATAAATGAATTCCACCTGGTCCGCGGTCTGCTCCTGGCCATCGGCGGTGGTGAAATTCACCGTGGTCAGCACGGATTGCGGGTCATAGCCGGGCAGGACGGGATCCACGACCGCAAATTCCGCGCCGGATTCTTCCTTGGAGCGCGCCATGGTGTCAAAGATCTCTGGGGCGGATTCGCCGCCTTCTACCGTGGCGGTCTTTTCTTCCTGCGATGCCGCCGGGTCCGTGGCCTTTGCCAGGATGGCGTTCAAGTCAGCGGCGGACGGCAGCGCGGGGGCCGCGGAATCGCCGTCAGCGGACGCGGATTCGCTGGATTCACTGTTCTTGGTGGTATCTTCTTGCTCGTCATCAGAAGAGCAGGCGGACAGGGCGGCCGCCGCGCTCAATGCGAGGCACGCGGCACCAAATTTGCGGAATTTCACTTCTCACTCCTCACGTCTGGGATATAAACTCCCATCAGTTTACATTTGCCCCAGCTGTTCTGGTTCGCGCCTGCCGCCTCGGCGCGTCTTCTTTTATTATGGAATGCATGACTCATCTCGCCCTCATCGCCACCGGCGGCACGATTGCCTGCACCACGATGCAGGATGGTTCCCTCGTTCCCACCGTCACCGGCGCGCAGCTCGCGGCCGATATTGACGCCGAAGTGGTGGAATTTCGCCAGCTTGATTCCTCTTCTATTACGCTCGCAGACCTCGATGAGCTCATTGCGGTGGTCAACGAGCAGACCGCCCGCGCAGACATTGACGGCGTCATCATTACCCATGGCACTGATTCGATGGAAGAGACGGCGATGGCGCTAGAAATTTTTTGCGCAAGCAATACGCCCATCGTGCTCACCGGCGCGCAGCGCTCCTACGATCACCCGCACCCGGATGGCCCGCGCAATCTCCGCGATGCGCGCGAGCTCGCCCTTAGCGGGCGGCCCGGCGTCTTCATCTGTTTTGGCGGCATGACCATCCCGGCGCGCGGGGCCCGCAAGCAGCACACCTCTGACCTACGCGCTTTTGAGTCCCTTCGGGTACCGGATACCACCCCGCGGCTGCAGCCGCGCCCCTTAGCGCCGCACCCAGTAGAAATCATCCCTGCCTACCCGGGTGCGGGGCGCGTGCTTGTCGATGCCGCCCGCACTTCCGCCGTCGGCCTCGTCATTGAGGCCATGGGCGCGGGCAATATGAGTGGGGACATGGGCCGCGCGGTTGCCGATGCCCTCTGCGACGGCCTCCCCGTCGTCATTTCCACCCGCACCCCGTATGGGGAAACCGCGTTATCCTATGGCGGCGACGGCGGCGGGGCGAACCTGCATAGCCTGGGCGCGATCAACGCGTGGGCCTTCCGCCCCAGCCAGGCGCGCATCTTATTGGCCGCGGCGCTGGCCACCGGCACGGACCCCGCCGAGGTATTCCGGCAAAACCCTGACCCCAAGCGCTATGTTGCTATCTAATCTTGGGTTTCCAGCCAGTCGTGCCAGTCTAAGGAATCGAGCGGATCGGCTGGCACCAAATCGGGGTCGCTGGCGGCAAAGGATTTCGTGCGGCCGGGTCCGGTGGCACGTGTTTCAAAACGCACGCTGACCACCCCGTGCCCGGTGCCTTGGATCCAACCGTGGCCAAATTCCGGGTGGTAGACGTCCTGGGTGGCGTGCCACTGATCCTCCACATCGTCTTCGACCACCACGGTGGTCGGCGCCGGTGGCGGGGAGTCATCGCTCACGCCCGTTTCATAGTCACTATCCGGCAGCACGGGCCGCACGATTTCGCGGTCGAGCTCCGGAAATAGCACGTCTTGGCGCGCGGCTTCCAGGCCGGAATAGCTCACCCCCACCAAGCGGATGGGGCCCAATTCATCCGGGTAGCGCGCCAGCTTGAAGGCGGCTGCGGTCAATACCTCCAGGTCATCGGTGACATAGGCCAGGGTGGTCGAGCGCGATTCGATATGGAAGTCTGCCATCCGCAGCTTTACCGTCACCGTGCGCGCCCCGCGGCCATCCTTGAGCAGGCGGCGGTGTGCGCCCTCGGCCGCGCGGGTAATTGCCGCATCGACATCGGCAACCGTGAGCAGGTCCTTGGGGTAGGTGTGCTCCGTGGAAATCTGTTTGGATATCGCGCGCGGTGCCACTTCCCTATCGTCAATGCCTTGCGCGAGCTGCCACAGCTGCACGCCGACGACGCTGCCGATGGAGATTTCCACCTCCTTTTGGGTCATGGCGGCCAGCGCACCGATGGTCTCCACGCCGATGCCCTTGAGCTTGGCCTCCGTGACAGGCCCCACACCCCACAGCTTTCCCACCGGGAGCGGATGCAGCATCTCCAGCTGCTTTTCCGCTGGGATGACATAGGTGCCATCGGGCTTGGCTTCACCGGAGCCAATCTTGGCAAATTGCTTGCCGGAGCCCGCCCCGATGGAGCACGGCAGGCCCGTTTCCTCTCGGATGAGCGCGCGCAGGCCATCCGCCCACTGTTGCACCTCGTCCGCCGTCGCACCCACCAATGCCTCTGGCTCCATAAAGGCTTCATCGATGGAGAGCTGCTCAATCACCTCCACGTGCTGGGAGATGATCTCAAATACCCGGCGCGAGGCCGCCGAATACACCGCCCGGCGCGGGCTTACCACCACCGCGCGCAGGCCCACCAATTGTTGGGCGCGATACATCGGCATCGCCGAGTGCGCACCGTATTCGCGCGCCTCATAGGATGCCCCGGCGACGACCCCGCGGCCGCCGACCCCACCGACGAGCACCGGCCGGCCCTGCAAAGTCGGTCGGGTCATTTGCTCGACGGAGGCAAAAAACGCATCCATATCGATGTGTAAGACCCAACGCTGCATGCCTTCCAGTCTAAGACACTCCAGCCCCAGAATTGGGAATAGGTTGACGCTTAAACTATCTTGTATGCAAGATGTATGCATGAGCGATACAAGCATGCAGCCTGCCGCGGAGCGGGTTTATGAATTAGTCAAAGAAAGGATCATCGACGGCACCATCGATTCCTCGCAGATGCTGTCAGAGGCCGCACTCGCAGCCGAGGTAGGAGTCAGCCGCACCCCAGCCCACGAGGCTTTCCTGCGCCTGGAGCTCGAGGGCTTTTTGCAGCTTTATCCCAAGCGCGGCGCGTTGGTCGTGCCGATTAGCCCCCAAGAAATCCGGGAGGTCTACGAGGCCCGCCTGCTTGTCGATGCCCACAGTGCCGAGAAGATCTGCCAGCTGGGCGAGGAAGAACGCGGGGGCATCGCCAAGCGCCTGCACGAAAACATCGCGGCCCAAGACGCCGCACTGGATGCCGAGGACCTCCGCGAATACACGCGCCTAGATGCCCAATTCCACCAAATCATCATGGACAGCGCCGGCAATAGCCTGCTGGCCAACGTGGGCCACCAGCTGCGCGAGCGCCAGCAGCGCTTTACCGCCACCGCCATCGGGCGCAATGTGGCACGGGCCCGCGCGTTCGTCGACCAGCACCGCACGCTTGCCGATGCCCTCCTCACCGCCAACCTGCCCGACTACCTCTCCGCACTCCGCTCGCACCTGAAGAATTCGAAGGATCAACTATGAGTCAAGACACCGCCAATCGCGATTGGTTACCCGTCGCCGGCAGCATGGTCGCCGTTGCCTGGGGCGGCAATGAATTTACTCCTCTGCTCGTGATGTACCGCGAGCAATCCCACTTCTCACAGGTCACCGTCAACGGCCTTCTAGCGGCCTACGTCATCGGTATCGTGCCCGCACTGCTCATCTCCGGACCACTCTCGGACTACATCGGCCGCCGGCCCACGATGCTGCCCGCGGCACCGCTCTCCCTGGCCGGGTCGTTCCTGCTATCCATCGCTCCCGAAGAACCCCTCATCATTGCCGCCGGCCGCGTACTGTGCGGCCTCGCCCTGGGCATCGTCATGGTGGTCGGTTCCACCTGGATTTCCGAGCTCATCACCCGGTCCGGCGGTGACCCCGCCGCAGGACCGCGCCGGGCATCAATGTGCCTTACCGTCGGATTCCTCATTGGCGCCGCCTTGGCCTCGGTACTAGCCCAATGGGGACCGTGGCCCACGCACCTTGCCTATGTCCTGCACATCCTGCTCACCGTCATCACCGCGGTCTGGCTATTGAGAACCCCCGAAACCCGTCCACCCCGCGGCGAGACGGTCAAAGACACATTCTTGGAATTAAGCATCCGCGATATGCTGCACATGCTGCACATTCCATCCGCTGCGCACCGCCGCTTTTCCCGCATCGTCCTTCCCGTCGCCCCTTGGGTATTCGGCTGCGCGGGTGCGGCCTATGCCCTGTTGCCGCAACTGCTTTCCGATTCCGCCGGCGATGCCCCCATCGCCTTTTCCGGCCTCATGACCGTCATTACGCTGGGCTGCGGGGTTGGCATCCAAATGTTTGGCAAGGTCATTGACACCCACCGCTCCGCCCGGGCCTCCGCCGTTGCCATGGCCGTCATTACCGTCGGTACCATTTTCGGCGCCATCGCCGCACGCACGCTTTCCCTCCCGCTCGGCATCACCAGCGCCGCCGTCATGGGCGCTGGCTATGGCCTAGCACTTGTCGCCGGTCTTTCCGAGGTCCAGCGTATCGCCGGAAAAGATGACCTCGCCGGCCTTACCGCCGTGTTCTATTCCGTGTCCTATACCGGCTTCTTTATCCCCATGGCCTTTAGCGCGCTCGCGCCCTACATAGGCTTCACTGCACTATTCCTCATCGGCTCCCTGCTGGCCATGTGCTGCCTCATCAATGTGATTCACGGCTGGCGCGCCCACCTTCCCGGCCCAGTGCGCTAAGCCAAGACCCGCAACATTCGGCCAGAAAACGCAGAAACCGGAGCACCTCCTCATGGAGGGCTCCGGTTTAGTCACTGCCAGTAGCCGAGTCTGAGCATCAAGCTCACACTAATCCGCCCATCTGCTTATTCAAACAAGATTAGAACTTGAACAGTGAAAAGAAGTTACGCAGTGGTTGCAAGAGACGAGCGAGGCCCGAGTTCTTGTTGAAGAACTTGGCAACACCTTCAACCAAAGCAGCCAAACCAGGAATTACTTCAAAGACCTTGCCGAACTTAGAGCTACCCTCTCCAGCACCAGGGGTGCCTTCAGCGCCCGGAACCGATGGCTGTGCCGGCTTTGTGGAACCGCTGCCTCCCTCCTTGCCCTTGCCATTACCGTTACCAGGGGCCTGCTCGGGTTGCGACTCGCTGCCCTTATCAGCAGTCTTCACGATGAGCTCTACGCTGTTGCTTTCACCGGTTTTCGGATCCGTGACGTGAGGAACTGGGGAAACAGTTACCTTGTCACCTGCCATTAGCTTGACGTCCGCAGGTACATCGATTTCGAACGAGACAAACTCACCTTCAGGAACTTGGCCCTTCTGTGCAGACTTTTTCTCTAGCTTGACGACAGTCGTCTGAATCTTTCCGCTGGGGAAAGAAGCCTCAATTTCCACCTCTTGGCCTGGGTACAAACGAACCTTACCGGTAACCTTTTTGTCTCCTGCCTTGATGTCATTTACTTCCGCGGTAACAGCAAACGGGAATTCGCCTTCAGAGTCCCCAGAATCTGGACGCTCTTCCTCAGCCACATCCGCAGGCTTAACAACTACTGGTATGGATTTGCTCTTACGATCGTCCGGAGCGAAGGAATCATATAGCGAACTAAAGAATAGTGTTTCACCTGCCTTTAAGGTAATTCCTTCAGGGACGTCGAATTTAAAGGTGACAGCCTTACCATTAGAGGCTCCACCCTCTTCAACAGAGTTTTCCTCAAGCTGTACGTCCGTAGTTAAAGTCCTGAAGCTTGGGAAAACAGCTTCAACTGTCTTCTGTTGACCTGGGAGCAAAAACACCGAGCCAGTGATTTCCCTGTCCCCTGCCTTGACATCATTCACCATTAGAGGAGCCTCAGACTGCTGTCCGCCTTCAGTAGGCCCTTTGCCATCATCGTCGGAAGCGCCATTGATCCGCGCTTCCCTGACAACCTCAGAATGTGACAAACGCTTCAACTCTTCTTCAGAATAAAGAGGAGTGTTGTCCTTCCCCAGGAGCTCCTTAGCTGTCTGTGTCATTTCGCCAACACTTAGCTCAGTTATCTGACCCACACTCAACTTGCAGTTACGCTGCAGATGCTCCGCAACGTTGGCATTGATGCGAGCATCAAAATCGACGCCGGCTCGGAAGTTCTGTGCGCAGTTAAGATGCTCACCAGCAGCCCAAGCAACTGGGGTAACAGCGGTAGCCATGAGAGATGCAGAGATAGCTGCAGAAGCGAGAACACGCTTATTGAGTTTCATACGAGCCCTCCAAGGGGTACTACAAGCTACGGGTCCTATACACACCACGATTTACTTTCAAAGAATGCAAAGCATGGGAGGCGGACACCGCAGAAAGCGGGATAACACGACCTCTATCGTGTTATTTACGTTTTTAAACGCAGGATTAGTAAACCATATTGATTTTTCACTCAAAAGTGGCAAACCGAAAAAGTGTGCGAGATCACTTTATGACCACGCCTTTAGTGCAACAAAACAATCGCAGGAGATGGGTACTACTCAACAGAGGCCGACACCTTTTACTTCGACTCCTACGACACATGCAGGATCAAACTCAGCTTGGGTCGCATAATCGCTGCAAAACATAAGGCCGTTCAGGTAGCACGAGATTTAAATTAAACAATCAAAACCCGCTTTCCTGACCCTATTCGTCAAATAGAAACCGGAGCACCCTGCAAAGAGGTGCTCCGGTTTTATTTAATGCCTGAAGCATTAGTCAGGGCATCGAGCATCCGTATATCCGCTAATCCAGACGGGATTAGAACTTGATATTAAACTGCGACAAAAGGTCACGGAGTGGCTGCAAGAGACGACCGAGACTTGAGTTCTGGTTGAAAATTTTAGCAACCCCTGCCATCACAGCAGCCAAACTAGCAAAGCCACCAATTCCGCCAAAGATATTGCCAAAATTAGAACTGCCCCCTCCAGAGCCAGGGACACCATCGCCCGGAGACTTACCACTTTCTGCAGGCTTAACAATAACTTTAACGGGTAAGTCCTTGTTAGTGGCCTCTTCTGCGGCAGCAAGGAACCGAGTAACCATTATTTCATCTCCGGCGTTTAATTGAATTTCTTCAGGAACACCGAATTTAAAGGTGACAACTTTACCTTCAGCGGTTTTGCCCCCTTCACCAGGCTTTTCGTCAGATTTTAGCACTTTAGTCGAAACGATCCGGCTTGGAAAATGTGCCTGAATTGTCTTCTGCTGACCTGGGAGCAAATACACCGAGCCAGTAACTTCCCTGTCCCCTGCTTTGACTTCGTTCACCGAAAGAGGAGGCCCGGACTGCTGCTCGCCATCAGCGGGCCCCTTGCCGGTATCACCGGAAGAAACGTCGATATCCTTTGCTAAAGCGACGACGTAAGAAGGCGACAGACGGTTCAACTCTTCTTCGGAATAAAGAGGAGCACCGCCCTTCTTAAACTCCCTAACGACCTGTTTCATATCTTCAACATTCAGCCGAACGATCTGGTCCACGCTCAAATTACAGCTACGCCGCAAATGTTGCGCAACGTTGGCATTGATATCAGCATCAACGCCGGCCCGAAAGTTCTGTACGCAGTTAAGATGCTCACCAGCAGCCCAGGCGACTGGAGTAACAGCGGTAGCCATGAGAGATGCAGAGATAGCTGCAGAAGCGAGAACACGCTTATTGAGTTTCATACGAGCCCTCCAAGGGGTACAACAAGCTACGGGTCCTCTACACACCACGATTTACTTTCAAAGAATGCAAAGCATGGGAGGCGGACACCGCAGAAAGCGGGATAACACGACCCCTATCGTGTTATTTACGTTTTTAAACGCAGGATTAGTAAACCATATTGATTTTTCACTCAAAAGTGGCAAACCGAAAAAGTGTGCGAGATCACTTAATGAACACGGCTTTCATGCATGCTGTCAAGGTTGGCAATGGCGTCCTCGCTAAACTAAGACCACGATTACTTCAGCTTCTCCAGCCCCCTAAAAACAAAGTGCACAGCCCCATCTCTTGTTTTATTTTCATTCTTGCGCATATTGGACGCACTGATTGATAAGCGCAAAGCGGCCCGGCCGGACGCTGTAGATAGCATCAGGCAGGGCCGCTTAACGTTTAAGCTTTGTGCGCTCTTAGTTCTTGGCTACGGTGGCGGTGACTCCGGTGAGGATATCGTGGGCATCGGCAAGCGGCTCGGTGACCACGGAGAACTCCGTAGCCAGCACTTCGCCTGCGATGGTGTCAGCATGACGCTGCGCCCACTCCTTCTTATCTTCGGCAACGCAAAGGACCACGGAGATGCGGTCAGATACGTCGAAGCCGGAGTTCTTGCGGGCATCCTGCAGGCCGCGGATGACATCGGCGGCCCAGCCTTCTGCCTCGAGCTCCTCGGTGACCTCAGTGTCCAGAACGACGAGGCCATCCAAGCCCTCGATGCGAGCCGTGGAGTCCGGGTTCGCCGCCTGCAAACGCTCGGTATATTCCTCAGGGCTCAAGACGATGTCCCCGTCAACCACGACCTCATCGCCGCGGCGCTCGTAGTTGCCCGCCTTGAGGTTCTTGATGGCGCGCTGGACATCCTTGCCCAAGTGCGGACCGGCAACCTTGGCGTTGCAGACCACCTGGAAGGTGCCGACGGAATCGACATCATCAGTAAGCTCAACCTCTTTGACGTTGACCTCGTCGCGGATGATGTCTGCGAAGTCCGCCAGGCTCTGCGAGCCCGCGAAGGCAACTGTGAGCTTCGGCAACGGCAGGCGGTTGCGCAGCTTATTGGCCTTGCGCACCGAGGACGCAGCCGATGCCACCGCGCGGGTGGCGTCCATGGCAGAAACCAGGTCCACATCCGCGGGGTAGTCCTCGACCTTGGGGAAGTCCGCCAGGTGGACGGAGCGCTCACCGGTCAGGCCGCGGTAGATGACCTCGGCGACGTGCGGCAGCAGCGGGGCCACCACGCGCGTGGTGGTCTCCAGCACGGTGTAGAGGGTATTGAAGGCCTCCGGGTTGGCATCTTCGCCGCCCCAGAAGCGATCGCGGGAGCGGCGGACGTACCAGTTGGTCAACACATCGGCGAAAAGGCGAACCTCTTCGGTGGCGGTAGCGATATCGGTCCCCGCCAGCGCAGCATCGACGTTGGCCACAAGATCGTGGGTCTTAGCCAGGATATAGCGGTCGAGCACGTGCGTGGAGCTCGTATCGAACTTAGCTTCCTGCTCGGCGTAGAGCTGCAGGAAGGTATACGCATTCCAGATGGGAAGCAGCGCCTGGCGCACGCCCTCGCGGATGCCCTGCTCGGTGACGATGAGGTTGCCGCCGCGCAGGATGGGCGAGGACATCAGGAACCAGCGCATGGCATCGGAACCGTCTCGGTCAAAGACCTCGTTGACGTCCGGGTAGTTACCCTTGGACTTGGACATCTTAAGCCCGTCATTGCCCAAGACGATGCCGTGGGCCACGACCTTCTTGAACGCCGGGCGATCAAAGAGCGCGGTGGACAGCACGTGCAGCAGGTAGAACCAGCCGCGGGTTTGCCCGGAGTACTCCACGATGAAGTCCGCCGGCGAGTGGGTTTCAAACCACTCCTTGTTTTCAAACGGGTAGTGCTTTTGCGCAAACGGCATGGAGCCAGACTCGAACCAGCAGTCCAGCACGTCCGGCACGCGGCGCATGGTGGACTTACCGGTGGGATCGTCCGGGTTGGGGCGGGTCAGCTCATCGATGTGCGGGCGGTGCAGCGACTCCGGGCGCTTGCCGAAGTCCCTCTCCAGCTCATCCAAAGAGCCGTAGACGTCCATGCGCGGGTACTCGTCATTATCGGACATCCACACCGGGATGGGCGCACCCCAGTAGCGGGTACGCGAGATATTCCAGTCGCGGGCGCCTTCCAGCCACTTGCCAAATTGGCCATCGCGGATGTGCTCCGGCAACCATTCGATCTCGTTGTGGTTGAGCTCCACCATGCGGTCGCGGAATTCGGTGACCTTTACAAACCATGCGGGCAGCGCCATGTAGATAAGCGGCTCGCCCGAGCGCCAAGAGTGTGGGTAGGAGTGCTCAATGGTCACGTGGCGCACCACTCGACCAGCGGCTTTCAGGTCCTTGATGATGGACTTATTCGCATCGAAGACCAGCTGGCCCTCGTACGGCGGAACCTGGGAGGTGAACTTGCCGTCCTCATCCACTGGGACCACCAACTCGATATCGTACTCGTTGGTGGTATTCATATCGTCTTCACCAAAGGCGGGCGACTGGTGGACAACACCCGTACCGTCTTCGGTGGTGACGTAGTCTGCCAACAGCACCTGGTAGGCATTGCGCAGGTCTGGGAAGAAGCCGAAGATTGGCTCGTACTTAAAGCCCTCGAGCTGTGCGCCGGTAAAGGTACCCAGTACCTCGGCCTCACCCAGTTCCTTTTCCAGGGTGCCCAGCAGGTTTTCGGCCATGATGAACGTGCGGCCGGCGAATTCGCCGTCGGTGGCCTTAAATAGTGCGTAAGTGACCTCCGGGTGGACCGCCAGCGCCTCGTTGGACGGCAGGGTCCAGGGGGTGGTGGTCCAGGCGAGGAAGGAGGCATCGGCAAGCGCGGGGTTTTCCGCCAGCGTCTTTTCCGCCGCGGTGCCCTCGCGAGCACCTGCGACTGGGAAGGTCACCGTCAAAGTGGGATCCTGGCGCATCTTGTAGGAATCATCCAAGCGCGTTTCCTGGTTGGACAAAGAAGTATGCTCCGCCCAGGAGTAAGGCAGCACGCGGAAGCCCTTGTAGATCAGGCCCTTGTCATACAGCTCCTTGAAGGCCCACATGACCGATTCCATGAAGTTGATATCCATGGTCTTGTAGCCATTGTCAAAGTCCACCCAGCGAGCCTGGCGGTTGACGTAATCTTCCCACTCATCGGTGTATTCCAGCACCGACTTAGCGCAGTACTCGTTGAACTTATCCAGACCCATGTCCTCGATCTGGGCTTTATCAGTGATCCCGAGCTGCTTTTCCGCCTCCAGCTCCGCGGGCAGGCCGTGGGTATCCCAGCCAAAGACGCGGGGGACGTAATTTCCGGCCATCGTGCGGTAACGCGGCACGATGTCCTTCACGTAACCGGTCAGCAGGTGGCCGTAGTGCGGCAGGCCATTGGCAAAGGGAGGGCCGTCATAAAAGATGTATTCGGGGCAGTCCTTGGTCTTTTCCAAAGAAGCCTGGAACGTATCGTCCTGCTTCCAGTACTTCTGGACTTCTTCTTCCATATCCGGGAAGCGGCTCGAGCCGCCGGTCATATCGACCTTGGGGTAAATCTTTTTCACCATTATCTTCCTTCACGCTGTAACTTGATGCAGGGACGGGCCAATGGCTCGCGGTACCACCCTGCTTGAGCTAAAAAGCTCCGCTTCGTTTCGGTGAAGGAGATAACGGTCCCACCCGTTCAGTTCTACTGAGCCTTCTGGCTGTTCTTCTGAATTGCTCCCCCGGTGATGGCCGGATCATCGCATGTGCCCGCCAGTATAGCGTCACAGGAACGCTGTGCACAAAAGTTATCCACAGGTAGAAATTTTCCTGTTGTACGCGGTTGCGCGCGGCCATAGATTATGAAGCATGACCGCGCTCGAGAATTACTTAGCAGCTATGGCCCCGGGGATGGATATCGTCGCCGGGTGCGCTGGCCTGTCTGAGGACGATCTGCGGGCGCATGGTGCGCCGGAGCACACGGCGCGGGAGCTTATCCTGCTCAAAGAGGCTTATTGCGGAAACACCAAATTCACCGGCCGGCGCCGGCGAGCCATGGACGGTGCCCGGCGCAATGGCCATTCCATCGTGGCGTTGTCCATCATCGAAAAGTATGCCCGGAAGATGCCCACGCTTTTCGATGCCTGGCTTCTCCGCGAGCAGCTCTGCACCACCAACGCCGGCACGACGGACCTAGAAAAACTGGCAAAATCCAAGCTACCTGCGAAAAAGAAGAAGGTTAAGCCTGGGGTGCGTATCATTCGCCGCAAGAACGCGCCGTGGACCCTGGCCATCGATGCGCGCTCCTCGCTCATTGCGGACCTGCATGCCGCGCTAAAAGAGAGCGGCAAGGAGCCGCTCGAGGCGGTGGAACAGACCTTTTTCGGCGACGGATCCGCCGTAAAGACCACGGTGATGACCAATGTCCTGGTCAACCTGGATGACTACGTGCGCATCATCAATGGCGATGGCGAAGAAATCCAGCTGCAGATGACCAACGGGGCAACTCTTACTGGCGCCGAGTACCTAGAACGCGCCCTCAAGGAACGCGGGCTCATTACCCTCATTAGCCCCTTTGAGGGAGCGGTCAATCTGTACCGCACGGAGCGCTTTGCCAATGCGAAGCAACGCCTTATGGCTGCTGCATAAAATCCCATCTGCCCGTGGCCGCGGTGCAATAGGCCCGCGGACGAATGCCAGATTCATCATTTGGAGCCGTGGTTGCACGGTGGATTGACCAATATAGGTAACTTATCCACAGCCTGCGCCTACCACAACGGGGTCAACGACGATGATCCCAATGCCCCGCCACTGCGCGGACACCTGGTCCGCAGGAATGGGACCATCCGGTGGGAACCTCCGGATTAGGCAGGAGCATCTGAAAGCTCGTGGCGCATTCCCGGCTGGGGATCCGCCTAGGAGTCCGCCTGAGGATCCGTTTGAGGATTCGTTTGGGAATTCGACGCCAGATCGGAGAAAACCGTCATCCAATAAACCGCAGAAGTTGTGAGTGACACGATTGCTACTGAGGCTCGGGTCCCAGCCAGTTGAGGCGCCGGCGTGCGCCTACTTTGGCATGCCGTAATTGCGTGGAGATTCTTTCTGGCCGCTCACTTTGATCGAATCAACCAAGCCGCACCGAAAGTGAGCGGACCAAGACAGATGTGAGCGGTGAAGAGCCTTAGTTCTGCTTCCATCCATGGGACAAGTCTTCTTCAAGGGCATTATTATCCGTTCGGTACTTGCGCGCCCAGTCGATGATAAACAAAACGATGCCAGAACCCGCTGCGATGAAGACGAGGTACAACGCCCAATCGGCGGTATTTAAGACATACGTCACCAAAGCCACGAAGGCCACGAGGGCGAGGACGAGGGCGGCAACGAGCATGGCAGTTCCTCTCAGGGGTTAAAAAGAAGCGATGGGAACAATCATAGCGGGGATAAAACCACAATAGCGCCCACTCCCCTAGAGGTGTGGGCGCTACGGGTAACTAATTTGGTTTAGTTACTGCCAACCAGCTTCTTAGTTCTTGCCGGCATCGCCGTTTGGTGCGGCGGTTCCGCGGGTCTCGAGCTCTTCCAGCTGGGACTCGAGGAGAGTCTTCAAGCGGGTGCGGTACTCGCGCTCGAAGGTGCGCAGCTCGGAAATGCGTGCCTCCAAAGCGGTCTGCTGCTGCTTGACCGTGTTCATCACTTCGGTGTGCTTCTTCTCAGCATCAGCCTGCAGCGATGCGGCCTTCTCCTCTGCCTGGCGAATCTGGGCCTCGGCACGGGAGGAAGCATCGGACTCGGTCTGCTGAGCCTTGGACTCTGCCTCAGAAACCAGCTTCTTGGAGCGGGTTTCTGCATCCTGTACCTGAGCATCGTACTTCTTCTGTGCCTCGGCAAGTTGTGCCTTGGAACGAGAGTCGGCATCGGAAAGCTGCTTTTCTGCAGCCGTGCGAGCCTCAGACAGCATGGATTCAGACTCGGCACGAGCCTCAGAGGTCAGGCGATCCGCCATCTCCTGGGCCAAGCCCAGCACGCGGGCTGCTTGCATGTGCGTATCCGGGGTAGCCAGGCCGTCGACGCCCTGTGCTGCACCAGCACCAGCAGCGGCCGCTGCGGCGCTGGAGGCAGCCGAGTTCGAGGAGCCAGCGGCAGACGCGGACTTCTTCAGGCTCTCGTTCTCGCGCTGGGAAGACTCCAGCTCCTTCTTAGCCTGCTTAGCCTCTGCACGAGCCTCCTCGGCTTCCTTCTTAGCCTTCGCAGCTTCGTCGCGAGCCGCCTTGAGCTCGGCGGTATTAGCGGCAGCGGTGGCACCAGCTGCTGGGGCATCGGCACCGCTTTCCTTTGCCTTTGCGGCCTCAGCCTGGGCGGCCTTGACCTGCTCCTGGGCCTTCTTGGTTTCTTCCTTAGCGCGAGAAACCTCGGACTTGGAATCTGCCAACTTGGTTTCATACTCAGCACGCAGCTTAGCCTCAATCTCCTTGCGCAGAGCTGCTTCATCTGCACCAGAGTTTGCGGCGGCTGCGGCACCAGCCCCTGCTCCGCCGGCCTTGGCCCCGGAGCTAAGATCGCTCACCTGCGCCTGCAGGTCTTCATTTTCATCCTGCAATTGGGCAAGGGCATCCTCAACGAGGTCGAGGAACTGATCTACCTCATCCTCGTTGTAGCCACGCTTGCCAATCGGCGGCTTGCTGAACGCGACGTTGTGTACATCAGCTGGTGACAGTGGCATGACTTGTCTTCCCCTTCGAGTTGATACAACCCCGGAGGTTCCAGGGCCTTAGGAGCTGCGGTTCCAGTTTATTTAAACCTTCCCCACAAAGTTATATGTAGTTCATGATACGGGTTATCGCATTTTATTGTAACCGAAAGTCTACAATAATGGACGTAACGCTGACTCTCAATGTCTACCACAGGTTACGGGGTGATGCGGGGCTGTCCTACAAGAAAATAACCTGCAGGAAAAGCGTCAGGAACGACAGGATGAAAAACAGCACTAGGACGGAAACATCCAGCGCGATTCCGCCCATCTGCAGCGGAGGAATAACCCGACGCAGCGCTTTGACCGGTGGATCCGTGATGGCGAAGAGGGGTTCAGCGATGATCATGAACCAGCGCGGGGGGTTGAATTGCCGCGAGAAGGATTGGATCATCTCGATAATAATTCGGGCAATCAGTACCCATGTATAACCCCTCACCAAAAAGATGAGAATAATTCCAATTTCAGTCACGATTACTCAGCCTATCGAATAGTCCCCCGCACGTGCGCATTGCGCTCCGTACGGGGGTTAATGGGATGTGCGTCGTTGTGCTTGGGCCGCGCTCCTAGCGCAGGCCGGCGGCGCGCTCCAATTCAGGTTTGGCGATATCGGCGGACTTCGGCACGACGGCGAATACCTTGCGCTGGGTATCCATCCCCTTCGACAGGTTGAGCATGCGGCCTTCTAGGCCAAAGCAGAGACCCGCTGCGAAGTCGATGAAGCGCTTGGCGGTGCCGCGCTCGGCATCGGTAAGCTCAAAGACCACTGCATCGCCATCGCGGAAGGGCTCACCCACCTTGGCGGCATCGTTGAACGAGGTCAGGGAGATTGCCACGATAGTCGGGACGAACTTTTCCTCGACAGGCGCCGACGCTGGGGTTGGCTCATAAGCCTGCGGGGCGCGGCGCGGGGCGTATGCCGCAGAAGTAGCTGCTCCGTTGCCCGCGTAACGCGGCTCGTCGTTGTAGTAGGCGTCGTCTTCTTCGAAATCCATCGGACCAAGCCCGAAGAAATTCTTCGTCCTATCAATGAATGACATTTTTGGGTCTCCCTCTGACCTAAATTTGTTCAAGTTCAAGCGCGTAAATGTGAATGATGTGACTCATGTGATTTACGCTGTGAAATGCGCTTTTGCGATATTTTTAACCTACTGGGCGCTTTCCCATGATGCTGGTTCCGACACGCACAATATCGGTGCCCGCAGCAATCGCCGCATCCATATCCGCGCTCATCCCGGCCGATAGTTTGAGCTGCCGGCCAAGGCGTTCGGAGAGGCGATCCACGTCTGCGCGCACTGTAGTAAACACCTCCCTCGCATCGGCATCGAGGGGAGGAACCACCATGAGCCCTGCGAATTCTAGGTGCTCCGCCTTTTCGACGGCCTCGATAACCTCATCCAGTTCCTCGCGGATTACTCCCCCGCGCGACGTATCGCCATCGGCGGAAACCTGAATGAATATCGGGAGGTTGGACTCTCGCTGGCCGCGCTCTTTTGCCAGGCTCACGCCACGGTCCAGCGCATTGGCCAGTTTCACCGAATCCACTGAATGGACGCTGGTGGCCCACCGTGCGACATGGTTGGCCTTCTTGGTTTGAATCTGGCCAATCATGTGAAATCGCAGCTGGTCTAGCTCCTGCGCCTTTGCCCGGGCTTCTTGCTCGCGGTTTTCCGCTACATCCTCTACCCCAAGCTCCGCTAGAAGGGCGATATCCTCTGCGGGGTGAAACTTGGTCACGACCAATAGCTGCGGTGCCGGGCGATCGTGCTCGGCCGCAATGGCGCTGATGTGCTCCTTCGTTGCGGCAAGATTTTCTGCCAATTCTTGTTTCCGGTTACTCATGATTAGCCTCCAACCAAATCACACCGGCCTGGCGGCCAGTGGTTCCTTCGCGGCGATAAGAAAAGAAATCCGTGTCCTCAATGGTGCAGCGCGGATCAGAATCGATATTGGTAATGCCCAGGCCCATCAATTGGCGGATAAGGCCAGCGCGTACGTCGATGCCCCACGTCCCTGTCGCGGTCTTACATTTCGAGCCGGGAAGGCGCCGTTCGACATCGTTGGCCATTTCTTCCGGCACCTCGTAGTTTTTCCCGGATGCGGCGGGTCCCATGACCACCTGGATTCGCTCCGGCTGAGCGCCAAGTTTCTGCATCTCGCGCACGGTATTGACCACGATGCCGTTGCGGGCACCGAGCCGGCCGGCGTGGACGGCGGCGATGACGCCGGCGGGGACATCGACAAGCAGCACGGGCGTGCAATCCGCGACGAGGACGCCAAGGCCAAGCCAGCGTTGCGTGGTCACAATCGCATCCGTTGCTGGCACTGGGGACTCTTGCGGGCCATCGATGACGGTGACCGTATTTGTATGGAGCTGTTCCATCCACACAATGTTTTCGAGCCCGGTAACGCGCAAGAGGCGCTCGCGGTTAGCCGCCACGTTGGTGGGATCGTCGCCGACGTGGCCGCCAAGATTAAAAGACTCATATGGATATGCAGACGCCCCGCCTGCACGGCTGGTAAAAACCATGCGGACGGGGCGGCTGGTGCGATGTTCCTCGTTTACTGGCATGCACACCAGCGTAGCGGTTTGCGCTTAGCGCATGAAGGACGGCACATCGAGATCGTCGTCGCCATCATCGTCGCGGCGCTGGCTTGGCCGGGACAGGCGGTAGTCTTCGCGACGCTCCTCGCGGAAACGATCGGAGTTGGTGAACAGGCCGCTAGACTCGCTGCGGCGCTCCTCGGGGCGGCGTTCTTCCACGCGGCGGTCGTCGTAGCGACGATCGTCCACGCGGCGCTCATCAGCGCGGCGATCCTCCACGCCACCCTGGCCGGCGCGTGGCTCATAGGAGTGGCGCGGTGCGTAGTCATCGGCCGCGGGCTGAGCAGGCGCCGGAGTGGCCGAGTTGCCGGACTCGCGGTCGCGGTTATCAAAGAGCGAACCGGGCTTGCGCTGCTCGGGAGCGCGCTGTGAAGATGCTGCCTGAGCGGCATTAGCCTCGGCATCGAAACCGGTGGCGATGATGGTGATACGGATTTCATCGCCCAAGGTGTCATCAATGATGGTACCGAAGATGAGGTTAACGTCTTCATCCGCGCGCTCTTCGACCATGGAGGCCGCGGAGTTGACCTCGTGCAGGCCCAGGTCGGAGCCGCCGGCGATGGACAGCAGCACGCCCTTGGCGCCTTCCATCGTGGATTCCAATAGCGGCGAGTTGATGGCCTGCTCGGCGGCGGTCATGGCGCGGTTATCGCCCCGTGCGGAGCCGATACCCATCAGCGCGGAGCCGGCATCAGACATGACGGAGCGAACGTCAGCAAAGTCGACGTTGATCATGCCCGGGATGGTGATCAGGTTGGTAATACCCTGGACACCATTGTGGAGGACCTCATCGGCCGCGCGGAAGGCTTCCACGATGGAAAGCTCTTCCCCACCGAGCTGCATCAGGCGGTCATTAGGGATGACAATGAGGGTATCGCAGACCTCGCGCAGCTCCTCGATGCCGGCCATAGCCTGGCGGGTACGGCGCGCGCCCTCGAACTTGAAGGGGCGGGTGACAACGCCCACGGTCAGCGCGCCCATCTTCTTCGCAATGGAAGCCACAACGGGAGCGGCGCCCGTACCGGTGCCGCCACCCTCGCCGGCGGTAACGAATACCATATCGGAGCCCTGCAGGGCGTCCTCGATTTCGGACTTGTGGTCTTCCGCAGAGGTCTTGCCCACCTCAGGGTTGGCGCCTGCGCCCAATCCGCGGGTGGCTTCGCGGCCGATGTCGAGCTTGGTATCGGCATCGGAGAAAATCAGCGCCTGGGAGTCAGTGTTGATGGCGACGAATTGGACGCCCTTCAGGCCTTCTTCGATCATGCGGTTCACGGCGTTGACGCCGCCGCCGCCGACGCCGACGACCTTGATATCCGCGAGATTGTTGTTGGAAGAGATCATGTGAGCAGGTCTCACCTTTCGCTACTTTAAGTCTGCACGTGCATTAAACGAGGATTGTATGCGCTTCACCAGAGTGAATCGCGTTCCCCTCCATCTTTAACGACACACCTGTAATTTTCATGCTCATTTTACGCGTGTCGAGACTCTCAAGTACCACTTTAGGGTTGTTGGCCTGCGGTTTTGCCCACCACTTCCGCACCATTGACACCACCCGAGAGAGAAAATAAAAGACCCTGCAGCGCATACGCTGGGGCGCGGCGCGGCAGGGAATTTTTCGGGTCTATCTCAACCTCCACCGAGGTATCTACCCTATCCGCGGGTAGTGACCAATTCAGGGTTAGAGATATTCCATTCTTGGCCCTCCATTTTCAGCACGGTGGCGAAGGCGCGAGCCTTATCATCGTTATTTTTATCGCTGGCACCCCAGAAAATGCGGCGATCATCCTTGGTAGTGAACTGCAAGGAATAGGAATCGGTGACTTCGAGGGTGGCGACTTGGTGGCGCACGTCATCAGACAGCGCAGCAATGGCAGCCACCGCGTCTTGGGCCTCGGAGGAGCCACTGTCGATGTCCCCGGTAAGTTCCACCGCACCTTCAGGAGGCTCTGCGGAGGTAAACTCCTCCCCCTTGTCATCGATGAGGAAAGTAGTGTCGTCTCGTTTCACGAAGGCGACGGGCTTGTGTTCCTGCACGGAGATAGTCAAGGTCGATGGCAGATCGCGCGAGACCGTCACCGAATCCGCCCAGTCCAAGCCGGCGACTCCACTGGCGGCCGCGTGCGCGTCCACCCGCAAGAGATTTTCGCCCTCGGGCACGCCTGCGGCCTCCTGCACCTGGGCGGCATCGAGTTGGTGCACGCCTTCTACCTCAAAATTTTTCACCTTAAAGATGGGCAGCGCCCACACCGCGATGGCCACCAGCAGCACGAGGGCAAGCAGGCCACCGACGATGCCGAAAATGAGTTTCTTCGACACCCGCACTAGTGGGCCCGCAATTCATCGAGGATTTCCGCGGCCACGAGGGTAATAGAACCGGCGCCAATGGTCAAGATGATATCGCCCGGCTGTGCGATGGAGACCACGTCCTTGGCCGCGGCGGAAAAGTCTGGCTCGAAGATAACCTCCATCTCTTCCGGCATCTTATTGGTAATAATGCGCGAGGTAATGCCTTCCACGGGTTGCTCGCGGGCGCCGTAGATATCGAGTACAACGGCGGCATCGGCAAGCGCAAGCGCCTGCGCAAACTCGGCGTCGAATTCCATGGTGCGCGAGTACAGGTGCGGTTGGAAACAGGCGATGACGCGGCCCCCATTGCCTTCGGCCGCGACCTTAGCGCGCGCGGCCCGCAGCACCGCGGCGACCTCGGTGGGATGGTGGGCATAATCGTCGAAGACGCGGACGCTACCGCCCTGCCAGTCCACGCTGCCCCGGTACTCAAAGCGGCGGCGCACGCCGCTGAAATCCGCGAGTCCCTCCGCGATGGTGCTGGGCTCGCCGCCCGAAAGCACGCCGGCGATAAGCGCCGCCATGGAGTTGAGCACCATATGGTGGCCTGGAATCTGCAGCTGGTAGCTCACGGATTCCTCCACGCCGGGCAGGGAAAGTTGCACCGTGCACGCCATGCCGGCTGCGGTGGTCTCCTCCGCAGTCAACGTTGCGGCAAGCGGCACAGAGGTAGTGCGCGCCTTCTCCGCGCCGCCATAGCCGATGACGTTAATGCCGCGGCTAAGTGCTTGCTCACCGATCTCGGCGGCATGCTCGTCCTCTGCGCACACAACGAGGTAACCGGTTTCCGGGGTGACCAAGTCCGCGAAGTCCGCAAAGACCTTGAAATAGGCGTCCGCGGAGTGGAAATAGTCAAGGTGGTCCGGCTCCGCGTTGGTAATGACGGCAATATCGGGGCTATAGCGCAAGAGCGAGGCATCGGACTCATCAGCCTCGGCAACAAAGGCCTCGCCAGTGCCACCGTGTGCATTGGTGCCGGCGCGATTGAGCTGACCGCCGATGGCAAAGGAGGGATCCAACCCCGCGTGCTGCATGGCGCTGACGGCCATCGAGGTTGTTGAGGTCTTGCCGTGCGTGCCCGCCAGCAGCACCTGGGTGTGGCCCTCCATCAGCGCGGCAAGCAGGTCCGAGCGACGAATGAGCGGAATATTATTCTCCCGCGCGGCGACGAGCTCTGGGTTATCCTGCGGAATCGCTGCGAAGGAGGTGACGACGGTGGTGGGCAGCTCGCCGGAAAGCTTGAGGTTTTCCGCAGCGTGGCCGATGGCTACCTTGGCGCCCATGGAACGCAATACCTCCACTGGGGTGGAGTCCTTCACATCGGAACCGGTAACCACGGCGCCGCGTGCGGCGAGGATGCGGGCCAGACCCGACATCCCAGAGCCGCCGATGCCAATGAGGTGGACGCGGCTGAGATCGTACTGTGCGGGATCGGTCATTTACTTATCCTTCTTTCCTGCCTGCAGTTCTGCGTCCTTCACGCGGGTGGCGATGCGATCAGCGATGATGTGCGCCGCATCCCCCGCTGTGGACTGGTCTGCGGCCCGCGTCATGGATTCCAGGCGCTCTGGGTTATCAAGGATGGCGCGGACCTCTTCGATAAGGCGCTCGGGATCCAACTCGGCATCGGGAATCTGCACCGCAGCGCCGGCTTCTACCATTTCGCGCGAGTTCAACGCTTGCTCGCCGTTGCCGTGCGGCAGCGGGACGTAGATGGCGGGAAGGCCCGCGGCGGTGACCTCAGCCACCGTCATCGCGCCCGAGCGGCACACCACAAGGTCCGCTGCAGCCAGCGCGCCGGCCATATCATCGATATACGGCAGAGCGGCGTAGTTCGGGTGCGGCTTGGGCGGTTCGTTTTTCTTGCCATAGGCGTGCAGGAGCTGGAAATCCTTAGTGAGGTCCTCCGCTGCGCCCGCCACAGCACCGTTGATGCTGGCTGCGCCCTGGGAGCCCCCGGTAATGAGGATGGTGGGCAGCTGCGCCAAATCCCACTTCGTGCGGGCATCCGCGGCGGTATTCCCGTCCTTATCCGCGGCAGCCGCGGCCAGGCTTGGGCGCACCGGGATGCCGATGACTTCGCCCTCCATGCCGGAATTGGCGTGGGCGTTGAGCCCAATGCCGCCGAGCTTGACGCCCAGCTTATTGGCCATGCCCGCCAGGGCATTGGTCTCGAGGACGTAAAAGGGAATGCCTAAGGTCTTCGCCGCTATATAGGCGGGCCCAGAGACGTAACCGCCAGTACCGAATACGACATCGGCCTCCACATCCTTTAAGACCTTCCGCGCCTGGCGGACAGAGCGTGCGAGCTTGACAGGCAGCTTGGCCAGGTTGGTGCTCACCTTGCGGGGAATCGGCACGGGGGTAATCAGGCGCAGGTCCACGCCGCGGGCGGGAATAATATCGCTTTCCAGCCCCTTTTCGGTCCCTAATGCGGTAATCCGAGCGCCGTAGCGCTCGCGTAAAGCTTCACCGACGGCAAGTGCGGGCTCAATATGTCCTGCAGTGCCGCCACCTGCAAGGACGACGGAAAATGGCGTGGAATTCATAGCCTAAAGGCTACCAGCGCCTACCGCCTCGGGCGGTGCTCGGCGCGCGGATACCTCCGCCCACTTCCGGTCACCGGCCGGCCGTAGCGCTCGTCGCGCACCCGCGGACGGGGCTCCTGCGGCTGAGCATGCCGGCCCCGCTTTTTCGGCTTCCTCGCCGTCGGCGCCTGCGGCTCACCAATGAAAAAGAGGCGATCAAACAGTGGGCGCCCAAAGTTCTGCATGGCAGAAATCTGCATCGGTTCGTGGCGCGCGACGTTGCACAAAATGCCCATCGAGCCAATCGTGATAATTGCCGCCGTACCACCCGCGGAAATCATCGGCAGCTGAATACCGGTCACCGGCAACAAGCCAACGACGTAGGCGATATTGATAAACGCCTGGGTCACCACGCCGATGGTCAGCGTCGCAGCCAGCAGGGATTGGTACTGGTTCTGCGCGCGGGTCGCCGTGCGCAGCCCCACATAGCCCAAGGCGGCGAAGAGGAAAATAACTAGTGCCCCGCCCCACAGGCCGAGCTCCTCGCCCACGATGGCGAAGATGAAGTCGTTCTTGGCTTCTGGCAGGTAGAACCACTTGGCGCGGGATTGGCCGAGGCCAACGCCCCAGAAGCCGCCATCGGCAAGCGAGAGAAAGCCCTGGTAAGACTGAAAGCCCGTGCCCTGGGTATCGGAGATATTGCCAAAGAGTGCATCGAAATAGGTGTGGAAACGGTGGGAGCGGAAGCCGCCGATGAGGAAAACGGCGACCAAGCCCAGCGCACAGAGAATGCCGATGATGATGGGCACGCGCCTGTTAACACCAGCGAAAAAGAGCGTGAAAACCACCACGAGGGCAAAGGACAAGGCCATGCCTAAGTCGCCCTGTCCCACAATGAGCAGGAACATCAAGCCCGCGATGAGCGAGTACATCATGAACGGGTCCGAGAGCTTGAGGGAATGGTGTTCCTTATCCGCCAAGACCGAGGCGCCGAACATTCCTACCGTGATGCGCGCCAGCTCGGAAGGCTGCAGGGAAATCGGGCCGATATAAATCCACGACTGGGAGCCGACCTCCTCGCGGCCGGTACCGACGCCCGGGATGAGCACCGCGATCAACAGCAAAATAGAAAGGGCCAAAAGCCACGGGATGAATTTGCGCAGCGTATGCGGGGAAACTTTCAGGCCGAGCCAGAATGCGCCCAAACCAATGATGACCATGGCGGTTTGCCGCAGCGCCTGGTTCCACACGCCACCATCTTCTGTCAGCGACGTAGCCATGGACGAGGAAAAGACCATAACCACGCCAATGCCAATGAGCGAGAAGATAATTAGGCGCAGCAGCTGATAATCCAGCCCGGCTTGTTGGCGGGCTTGTTCGCGCACATCACTAATGCGCTCGCGCAGGCTCTTTGCCCGGGGGCGCTGCGGGGAGGTGGCCGTCATGAAGTCTCCTAATTTTTTAAAAAGGTCTAATGCGCGCGGGCGATATCCCGCGCTGCCGCGGCAAAAAGGTCGCCACGTTGGGCCATTCCGGTGTACATATCCAACGATGCCGCAGCCGGCGCCAAGAGGACGGTATCGCCTGCCTCGGCGTGTTGCACGGCTGCGCGCACTGCAGCGTTCATCGCTGCCTCCGGGTCGGTAGCCTCGATGAGCTCAACCGGGGTTTGCGGGGCGCGGCGGGCCAGCGCTTTAGCAATAATGCTCTTGTCGATGCCCACCAGCACCGCCGCCTTCAACCGCGCGGCGTGAGTAGCGATGAGCTCATCCACATCCGCGCCCTTAAGCTGCCCGCCGGCGACCCAGACAACAGAATCGAATCCCTCTAGGGCAGCATCGGCCGCATGCGGGTTGGTGGCCTTGGAATTATCGATAAAGGAAATCCCGCCGTACTCGTGTACCACGGCGCCGCGGTGACCAGCCACCGCGTAGGCGGCCAGGCCCTCCTGAATGGCGGCGGGGCTGGCACCCGCCAACCGCGCCACGCTCGCGGCAGCCGCCGCGTCGAGGACACCTGCAAGGCCCGCCGGCTCGATTCCCTCGGCGGAGGCGAGATCTATGGCATCCTCTCCGTCCAGCCTGGAGACCAGGCGCCCGGCGCTCACCCCTACCTCACCGGCAACCGGTTCGCCGGCTGTAAAGCCGTACACGCCGTCGATTCCTTCGGCGTAGCTGCCCGCCGCGGCATCGTCCTTGCCCACCACGGCGCGAGTGCCGCGCAAGGCCTTGGCCTTGGCGCGGGCGTAGGCATCGAAGGACCCGTGCCAATCCAAGTGGTCTTCGGCCACGTTGAGCAGCACGCCGACATCGGGGCGCAGCTCGCTGGACCAGTGCAATTGGAAGGACGAAAGCTCGGCGCACAGCACGTCTACCCGCGGGGTGGCGGTCAGGGCATCAAAAAGCGAGACCCCAATATTGCCCACGGCTTGTGCGCGTAGCCCGCTGCGGGCGGTATCGGCCTGCATGATCTGGGTCAGCATTCCCGTGGTAGTGGTCTTGCCATTCGTGCCGGTGACTACGAGCCAGGTGCGAGGTGGGCCGAAAACCTCGGCGCGGTCGAGACGGTAGGCCAGCTCGACGTCGCCGATGACCTCCACGCCTGCGGCCTGGAAGGAGTCTAAGAGGGCGGAATCGGGCCGCCATCCCGGCGAGGTCACCACCAGGTCATACTCACCCGGTGCTGGAGCGTCGGTCGATACGGTCGCTACGCCGAACTCTTCTGCCAAGGCCGCTAAGGCCGCTGCGTTGGAATCGGCGACGGTGGTATCTACGCCTAGGCGCGCGAGCATCGCCACGCACCCACGGCCAGAGACGCCGGCTCCTGCGACGAGGACGCGCCCGCGCAGAAAAGGTGGTAGCTCAGCCATGATGAGTGCCTCAATCCTTAAGTATCTAGTGCCAAAACTTTATTGCAGGTTTCCAAAGCTGACTGCAGAGAGCCAATCGCCGTAGAAGATGCAGATGCCCGCCATTGCGGCCATTGCGCTTAAAAGCCAGAAGCGCGTGACAACCGCGGTTTCGGCCCAGCCGCCGTTTTCAAAGTGGTGGTGGATGGGCGCCATTCGGAAAAAGCGCTTGCCCGTCGTGCGGAAGACCACGATCTGGATGACTACGGAGACCGTCTCGATGACGAAGATGGCGCCGATGATGATCATCAGCAGCTCGGTGCGGGTGGTCACAGACAGGCCGGCGACGAGGCCACCGAGCGCGAGCGAACCGGTATCGCCCATGAAGATTTTCGCCGGTGCGGCATTCCACCACAGGAAGCCGAGGCAACCGCCTAGGCCCGCCGCTGCGAGAACCGCGAGGTCAAGAGGATCGCGGACCTCGTAGCAGCCGGCGGCCGGGGAAATCGAGCACGAGTTGCGGAACTGCCAGAAGCTAATGAGCGTGTAGGCACCCATCACCATCGCCGTGGTACCGGCGGCGAGGCCGTCGAGGCCATCGGTCAGGTTGACCGCATTCGACCACGCGGCGATGAGCAGGTACAAAAAGACCAAGAAGATGATCGTGCCAATAACGGCGCCGCCGACGGCAATATCGAAGGTGTCGAAGTCGCGGACGAAGGACAGGTTGGTCGAGGCCGGGGTCAGCCCATTGGCATCCGGGAATTGTAGGGCGAGGATGCCGAAGATGAGCGCGATGGCCAGCTGTCCTACCAGCTTCGCTGTTTTATTAAGGCCGAGGTTGCGCTTTTTAAACAGCTTGATGAAGTCATCAGCAAAACCCAGTCCGCCGAGTCCCATGGTCAAGAAGTAGACCAATAACCCCGAGGGGCTAAATCCACCGTTGCCTGTCGCGCGGGCATAAATTCCCACGATGAGGTAGGCCACGGTGATGGCCAGCAGGATCGCCAGTCCGCCCATCGTCGGGGTGCCCCGCTTGCGCAGGTGGAGCTGCGGGCCGTCTTCGCGGATTTCTTGGCCTTTTCCGACGCCAGAAAAATACCGAACCAAAACTGGGGTGGTAAAAATCGCGACGAGGAAACTAACGACGCCCGCGATAATGATCTGAGTCATTGCTAGAGATCTTTCTCCTTGAGATAGGGACTATCGGCGATTGAGCTGTTCTGCCACGCGCCACAGGCGCTGGGCATTCGAGGATTTCACGAGGACGACGTCCTTGGCCGTGCGCGCGAACCAATCCTCCACCCCAGCAGGGGCTACCCGCAAGATATTGTCCACGGCCGCCGTCGCGGCCTCAATATCGGGGCAAAGTTCAGTCTGGATGCCGTGCGCGTGCGCGGCCTCCGCCATGGCTACGGTATGGGCTCCTTCTCCTACCGCGACGAGGTGATCCACATGGTACTTCGAGAGCACCGATCCAAGAATGCGGTGGGCTTCGACGGCCTCGCCGCCGAGCTCGCCCATCTCACCGAGCACCGCGATGGAGCGGGCATCGGGACGGGCCGCGGAGGTATAGGCCAAGGCGGCAATCGCCGCGTGCATCGAATCCGGGTTGGCATTATAGGAGTCATCGATGACGGTGACGCCATCGCGGCGGGTGCGCACGTCCATACGGTGCGCCGAACTCGTCTGGTGTCCGCTGAGCGCACGCGCGACAACCGTGGGTTCCACGCCCGATTCGATGGCCGCTGCGGCCGCAGCCAGGGCGTTGGAGACCTGGTGCTTTCCAAAGACCTGCAGTTTAATCTCCATCGGCGCGACGCCAGGGGCGTGGAAGGTAAAGGACGGGCGGGCGACATCGTCAAGCTCAATGTCTGTGGCATAGTACTGCGCATCCGCGGCTTGCGGTCGATTGGCGGAATAAAATACCACCTTGGCCTGCGTGCGCGGTGCCATAGAAGCCACGAAGGGATCGTCCGCATTCAGCACCGCTACCCCGCCGTCTGCCGCGGCGGGCAGGGCCTCAATGAGCTCGCCCTTGGCCTGGGCGATATTTTCGCGCGAGCCAAACTCCCCCAGGTGGGCGGTGCCCACGTTGAGCACCACGCCCACCGTAGGGGCCGTGATCTCGGTCAAGTGGCGAATATGGCCAATCCCGCGCGCGGACATCTCCGCCACGAGGAAACGCGTATGCTCATCGCAGCGCAGGGCGGTATAAGGAAGGCCCACCTCGTTATTGAAAGAGCCGGGCGGGGCGACGGTTTCGCCCTCGGCGCGGAAGATGGTGGCCAGCAAATCCTTAGTAGAGGTCTTGCCCGCGGAGCCGGTAACACCGACGATATCCAGGCCCTGCTCTGCGGCGAGGCGGGAGGTCACCTCGCGTGCGAGATCGGATAATGCCCCAATCACAGCGGCGGCGGAGCCATCCTCATCATTGGCATAAATATCCGCATTCGCGGAATCACCGGTCACGCGGCCTTGGGGCTTGACGATGACCGCCGGTACCCCCACCGGCCGAGCGGCCAGCACGGCCACGGCGCCTTGTTCTATGGCTTTCTCAGCAAAATCATGGCCATCGACGCGGGCACCCGGCAGGGCTACGAACAAGCTGCCGCTGGTGACTTTGCGCGAGTCAAACTCCACGAAACCGGTCACGCGTTCATCGGGATCATCAACGCTATCCAGGCTACCGCCGGTTATCGCGGCGATATCTCCAATAGAAAGTGGAATCATTACTACTCCTTCGTATCCCTAAGAGTATCGCGATGCGCCGTTCCCGCCAGCTTTTCCTCAATGGCGCGCGCCATTTCCTCTCGGTCATCAAAGTGCAGGGTGCGCTCGCCCACAAGCTGGCCTACCTCGTGGCCCTTGCCGACGACGATGATGGCATCGCCCGGCTGCGCCCAATCCACGACTTCATCAATGGCGCGTGCGCGCGAGCCCTGCTCTCGGATATCGGCGTCCGGCGCAGCTTCCCGGGCGCCCTGGATAACCGCCGCGCGGATTGCGGCGGGGTCTTCGGTGCGCGGGTTATCATCGGTGACCACCGTGAGATCCGCCCGGGTGGCCGCAGCCTCTCCCATAATCGGGCGCTTGGTGCTATCGCGGTCACCGCCGGCGCCGACGACGACACCCACTCGCCCGGAGGTGCCCTCCAATTGCAGGCGCAGGGTATCGAGCACTGCAGCAATGGCTGCGGGCTTGTGGGCATAATCCACTACGGCCACGAAGTCCTGACCGCGGTCGATCCTTTCCATGCGGCCCGGAACGGCGACGTTTTCCACGCCGGTCAAAAAGACCTGCGGGTCTTCGCCCACCGCAGTAGCCATCCCTAGGGCGAGCGCGGCGTTGGCGATATTGAATTCGCCGGGCAGCGGTAGCCGGAAGGAATAGTCGGTGCCATCTAGGTTGAGGTCAACCTCCTGTGCACCGGTAGCCTCGGTGGCCGTCTGCTGGGCGGAGATCGTGGCATCGCCTGCGCGCGTAGCCACCGTCGTAACCGGGGTATCCGCGTCTTCTACCATTCCGTGCAGACGCTCACCCCACTCATCATCAACGCAGATGACCGCGCGCTCGGCGGCCTGCTCACCTAGGAATAGCCGGGACTTGGCCGAAAAGTACTCCTCCATCGTGGGATGGAAATCCAGGTGGTCCTGGCTGAGGTTGCTGAACCCAGCCACGGCAAAGTTGGTGCCGCGCACGCGGCCGAGCTCCAAAGCGTGGGAGGACACCTCCATGACTACGTGGGTAACACCCTCGTCCTTCATGCGGGCGAAAAGCTCTTGCAGCCGTGGGGCTTCCGGCGTGGTCAAGGAGGTGGGCACCGGCGTGCGATTGATGCGGGTGCCGGTCGTGCCGATAAGGCCTACGGAGTGGCCAGCCTGCAAGAGACCAGCCTCCAACAAGTAACTAGTCGTCGTCTTGCCGGACGTGCCGGTAATCCCCAAGACCGTAAGATCGCGAGTGGGGTGCCCATAGATTTCTGCGGCGATGGGGCCTAAGACGGAGCGGATATCGCCTACCACGATGATCGGCCGAGTCTCGTTGGCCTGGCGGAGGTGGTCGAGCCCGGGGGCATCGGTAAGCACCGCGCCCGCCTTGGTATCCCCGACGAACTGCGCGCCGTGCACGCGCGTGCCCGGAAGGGCGGCAAATAATGCGCCTTCGGGAAGGCTGGTGGAATCCAATCCGCACGCGCTGACCTCAACGGTGCCATCACCGATGACGCGTCCGTGCGAAAGCTGCGCAAGTTTTTCTAAGGAAACAGACATTTCAAGCTCCTATTGTTCCCGCAGGGTCATCCGCGGCGCTGGTGTCGAGGTCGGAATATTGTCGCGATTGAGCAGCCAGGAAGAAATATCCCGGAAGATGGGGGCCGCGGACTGGCCGCCACCACCATTGTCTTCCACGCCGGACTTAGGCTCATCGAGCATGACTGCGACGACGAAACGTGGGTCATCGGCAGGCGCAATGCCCGCGAAGGTAATCCAGTACGCGGAATTAGAATACGCCCCGGAATTCGGGTCCACCTTCTGCGCGGTACCGGTCTTGCCGGAGAGCTGGTAGCCATCCAATTGGGCATTAGCGGCCGTACCGTTTTGCACCCCGGCATCGTCATCTTGGAAGACGGCGCGGAACATATCCACCGTAGTTTTGGCGGTTTCCTTGTCTACTACCTGGGTCTTCTTTGGCTCGGGCAGCTTTTCCGTTTCGCCATCGGGGTCTTTGATCTCGTCGATGATGCGCGGTTCGATGCGCTCGCCGCCATTGGCCAACGCTTGGTACACGCTAGCCATCTGCAGCGTCGTCCACGCCTGACCTTGGCCGATGGGCAAGTTGGCAAAGGTGCCGCCTGACCACTGCTCTTGGTCTGGCACCGTGCCGGCGGATTCATTCGGCAGCTCAATGCCCGTGTTAGCGCCCAAACCAAACTTCTTCAGGTACTCCGCATATTTCTCAGGCCCGAGCTTATCCGCGATCATCAAGGTGCCCACGTTGGAGGACTTACCAAAGATGCCGGTGGTGGTATACGGCTCGGTGCCGTGAGTCCAGGCATCGTTGACGGTCACGCCAGCCATGTCGATGGAGCCCGGAACCTGGTGCACCTCGTCCGGAGTAGTGATACCCTCCTGCAATGCGGCTGCCGCCGTCACTATCTTGGCAACGGATCCCGGCTCATAGGGGTGGGAGATGCTGCGGTTCTCAAAGTCCTTGCCCTCTTTGAGCTGGTCTTCGATATTCTTATTCGGGTCCACCGTATCGGTATTAGCCATGGCGAGCACCTGGCCCGTCGCGGCATCAAGCACTACAGCCTCGGCACCCTCCGCCTGCGAATTGGCCTTAGCCTTTTCCAGCTTTTGCTGGACGTAAGTCTGCAGATCCAAATCGAGGGTGAGGGTGACGTCGCGGCCGTCAACGGCATCCACGACATCGCGCAGGGTGCCGGGGATAACCTGCCCATCGGTGGAGACATCCTCCGTTGACTGCCCATCAATGCCGGTCAGCTCGGTATCACGGGCTGCCTCAAAGCCAAATTGGCCGTGGCCATCCATCGAGACCTTGCCCACGACGTTTTCTGCAATCGCCCCATTCGGGTACTGGCGGATATCCTGCCGGTCAGCTGCCACACCGTGGTACTTATTGGAAATCTCTACGGCAACATCCGGGTCCACATTGCGGACCAAGACCTCGTACTGCGTATCGGCTTTGAGCTTGTTTTTAATATCGTCCGCATCCACCTTGGAGGCAGAGGCACCAGAATCCTCAATCATCTTCGGAATGCCCTCAGACATCTCCTTGAGTTTGTCCTCCATTTGTTTGGTGAGGTACTCCTCTTTTTTGTTGTCATCCATGCCCTCGAGTTTCCCCTCGGACGTGGCTTCCATTTTCGCCTGCTCTTTCAGTTCATCGCGCAGGCGCGTGGGAGAGACAGTCAAGGAACGAGACTTCATCGTATAGGCCAAACGCTGACCATCTCGGTCCAAGATCTCTCCCCTGCGGGCGGGGTCGATGTAGACGCGTTCGCGCTGGGTAACAGCCTTCGCCGCAAGGTCTGGACCCCAGACCAATTGCACCCAAGCAAGGCGGCCGCCCAAAGCGACGGTGGCGACGACGACACAGGTCAAAATGATGCGCAGGCGCTGGCGCATGATCGCTTTTTGGGGCACAACAGAGCTAGCAGCGCGGCGCGGCCGCGGACGGTATCCACGGTTGCCACCATTATTCGGTGCAGTCACGGTGTTCAGTCACCTTCCCTTCGCCGCCACAGGTTCTTGCGTGTATCGATTGTGCCCTACAAGATGGGCAATGCCCGCGCTACCACGCGCGAGCACAGAGAATTTCACCACTTATTCTGTCCGTTTAATCGGCCTGGCTGGTGTACGGCGCGCGGGCGGGAAGGTTGGGGCGACTATCGCTGGCGTTATCGCGGTTATCGTCGTCATCGCTGCCGCGGTGCTCATCCCGGTTCTCGTCCGCATCGTTGCCGCGGGCATGTTGCTGCTGTCCGCGCGGCACGGCGTTGAGAGAATCAGACATCCCCTCCGTATCCTTTGGATCGCTCGAGGCTTGGCCCGGGCGGATGGGTTCACCGTTGACATCGATAAGCTTTTCCGTATCCGGGGTGCCTTCGCGCTTGGCGACGATCTCTCCATCCCCGCCTACCTCAGTCACGCCGGGTTGCTTGGGCACTGCCATGCCCAATTCATCCGCGCGGCGGGCAATATCAGCCGAGGAGCTCAAGTTTTCGGCGTCCCGATTCAGCGATTCAATCTGATTATCCAACTGCGATTCCTGCACCGTCAGCTGCTGAATCTTGAACGTCTGCGAGGTGGACAAACCAGAGAGCCACATGGCCAGCACTACCCCGCCAATGAGCAAGGTAACGGCCAAGACGGCAACTCGGACAAAAGCGTTATTCTGCTTCGTCTGCTGTTGCAGCCGCCGGCCGCGGAAGCTGACGACCTGCTTCGAACCAAGCCGGTTCGGCCCGCGGTGCGGCACCCGGGTACGGCTAGGGGCCGTGCGGCGCGCCGTTTTGCCAGTGGTCCTGGTGGAGGTGCGCTCGCGCACTGCGGTAGGCGCTCCCGTATCGATTCCGGTGGTGAAGTCTCGGCTGGCGCCCATGCTGCGAGTGGCCTCTCTGTCGCGGCTATCCGTTAAGTGCTGGTTTCGGCGTGGGATGGTGCTCATTTCTTGCCTCCCGGGGGTAAAAATTCTGGCGTGCCTTCAAGCCGTTCTAGGGCGCGCACGCGCACCGACGCGGCGCGGGAATTTTCTTCTACTTCCGCCTGAGATGCCTTTTCGGCCCCACGGGTAACCGTGGCGAATTCCGGTGCGGTACCCGGCAGGTCCATCGGCAAGCCGGCAGGCGTAGTGGACGTAGAAAGGTCCTTGAATGCCGCTTTTACGAGGCGGTCTTCTAAGGACTGGTAACTCATAAAGACCGCGCGCGCCCCAATGGAAAGCGCATTTGTAATAACGGGAAGCACATTTTCAACGGCCTCCAACTCGCGATTTACCTCTACCCGCAGCGCTTGGAATGTGCGCTTTGCGGGATGCCCACCCGTGCGGCGCGTTGCCGCCGGAATGGTCGAGTAAAGAAGCTCAACCAGCCGGCCCGAGGTGCTAAAAGGTTCCTTCTCGCGCTCCTTGAGCACGGCGGAGGCAATCTTGCCCGCGAAGCGCTCGTCACCATAGGTCTTAAGAATCCGCGCCAAGTCCCCGTGCGAATACGTATTGAGTACGTCAGCGGCGGTAAGTCCATGGCTCGGGTCCATCCGCATATCCAGCGGCGCATCCGTCTTATAGGCAAAGCCGCGCTCTGCCTGATCCAGCTGCATGGAAGAAACACCCAAATCAAAGAGGGCTCCCGCAATACCGTGGGCGCGGGCAGCTTCAAAGATATCGCCCTCGCCCTGGGCAATGGCGGTGCCGAGCTCATCGAAGCGAGCATTAACCGCGCAAAAACGCGGGCCGAAGGGCTCTAGCCTGGCCGAAGCATTGCGCAATGCCTGCTCATCGCGATCCACACCGATAACGCGCGCCTGCGGAAAGGTCTGGAGGAAGTACTCGCTGTGGCCGCCGGCGCCCAAGGTGGCATCGACAAGCACAGCCTGCGAGCCCGCATCCTCTACCCCGGGGCGCAGGAGCTCTGCCATGCGCTCGCGCATGACCGGCACATGGCCGTGGTTATCCGCCACATCGTAATTAAGGTCAGTTGTAGCCATGTCTCCCCGCGTCCCCCTTTCTTATTTCCGCTGTGCAGGACTTCCTATCGTGGAAAGCACGACGAGTGCATATAGGGCCCTGTCCGAGGCAAGTTTCTGATATCGGGGAAGTACACCAGAATCATCCGCCTCGGACAGAGTCCTTACACGCACTCGAGATGCGGGCTTCTACAGCAAGCCCGCAAGTACGTCATCGGCATCTGCTGCCGAATAAGCATCTTCAGTTTGCGATTGATACTCAGCCCACGCAGCTGCATCCCAAATTTCAAGGAAATCTACCGAGCCAACCACCACGCACTCTTTGGACAAGCCCGCGTACTCACGGTGGCCTGCGGACAAGGTGATGCGACCATGCCCGTCGGGCCGCTGTTCGTCCGCACTTGCCGCCAAGTTACGAATGAAAGCGCGTGCTTCCGGATTGGTTCGAGAAACCGCCGCAGCCTTCCGTGCGCGTTCGGCGAACTCTTCGCGCGGGTACACGGCCAAAGAATGGTCTTGCCCCTTAGTGACCATCAGGCCACCTGCGAGTTCATCACGAAATTTTGCAGGAAGCGTTAAGCGCCCTTTGTCATCAAGTTTCGGAGTGTAGGTTCCGAGAAACATCCCGGCGTCCACCTTCCTCACTCGACAACTCCGGATTCCCTCACGTCAGAAGAGAGTTTTTCAACCCCATTCCTCCGCTGCGCCCCACTCTACCCCACTTTCCCCCACATGCCCCACTTAAATCGCTATATTCTTAATAACTCAAAACGTATGTGCAGTTAAAAGGGTGTTTTTACAGTGGTCAGATTTCCCGCGCCCCACCTTGACAACCCCGGAGATCCACCCCTTTAATCCCACCTACAACATCAAAGTTACTTCACCCCATACGCCACTTACAGCGCATTGCCTGCATAGAGCCCAGGTATTTCCCCCTCCAGCACCCACAATCCCCCACCGCACCGCAGTTTTGGCAAGAAGGTGGGGCAAAGTGGGAAATTTTGGTGAGCCATAAAAAATCCCCAGCCACCCTTTATGGTGACTGGGGAAATGAAAAGTTCGCGGTTAGCTCTCCTCAAAGCGCCGACGGAAGTTTTCTTCCAGCTTGCTGCCTACTCCATTACTACGGGATGACGCTGCCTTCTTTGCCCGCCCATTAGTGGACTTTTTCTTTCCTGTGCTAGCGGGCTGGTCGCCACGAAGCATCCACACACCAGAGGCAAACATGACAAGGAATCCGGCGATGGACAGCGCAATAAACCACAAGTTTTGCTGCGCCAAGGCCACGCCGCCGACGAGCATGCACAGACCAACCACGATGAGCGCAACCCCACGCAGGGTAAAAGCGCCGCCGGAACCGCCGATCGAGGTAGATTCAGACACAGAAGCGCCAAATTTAGGATCGCCCGCCAATAACGATTCCTCTATTTCACGGAGCGTGCGTTGCTCCTGTTCAGAAAGAGACACTTTTCCTCCAACTAGGGACTGGGCTTCGGCCGATATATCTTCTACCAATACTAACGTCCAGAGTAACCAGTATGTTCCCCAAAAGGTAGTTATTCCTCTCAGCAGTGATTATGCCGCGGTTATGCCGCAAAAGAGCCCAGAATCGTCTCGGCTTCACTCTCATCTAAAAACTGCGCTGCCTGCTGCATTAATCCGTAGACATACTCCTCATCCGGAGTTGCATCCAGGCCAGATGCAACCCGGGCGCGAGTGCGAGAATAGGACTTGAAAGCCTCCGCCCACTGCTTTTCTTCGGCCCCGATTAGAGCCAAGCGATCCCACGCGCTCGTTGGCAGGCGCCGGCGACGAGAGACCACCGATACCGCTACCCGCGCGCCAGCCGTACGCAATGCAGACTGATAGGCCACCTCTAACGCCTGATCAAAGCGACCCTCCGCCGCGTAGTTTCTCGCCTGATCTAAAAGCTCGCGGGCTTGAAATAAAAAGTGTGCCCGCTTCGCACCCTGCTTGCCAGTGAAGCGACCGGTAGTGCGGGACTGCGTTGCCGAAATAATCTGTGCCATTGTTTTTCTCCTGTAGTGCACCAATAACTAACCGTGTTCGACTGCCGTTGACTTTAAGCAGCCGACTGGACATCTAGTTTCTATTCTAGGTCACTTGTTCGAATCATTCAAGAGTTTTACCAGCCATACCTCTCTGCGTATCGAACATTGTTCGATAGTTTTTAATGTTCGATGGAATAACCCCACCCCACCCTCGTCCGCCGGTAGCCGCACGTATCTGGTGAGATAGATACCGTGAGTTTCGAAATCCGCCGCTTAACCCCGCAAGAATTCTCAATGTTGTCTCCTCAGCTCGTGGAGATATACATCGAGGCCATGGGATATGACCCGGTCACGTTTTCGCGCAGTGTTGACCATTGGCGGGCGGATTCCATGCGCCCAGGGTTTACAGCGCTTATCGCCACGCATGACAACGGCGTCGTGGGCGTGGCATATGGATTTTTGGGATCACCGGATAGCTGGTGGGATTCCGAGCTGCGCCGAGCCCTGCGCCGAAATGGCGGCCCAACGGAGTCCGAATGGCGCATGCTGCGCAATTACTTTGAAGTAGCCGAAGTACACGTGCTACCGGCCTTTCAAGGACACGGTTTAGGCAGGCAGCTACTTAAAGGGCTGCTGTGGAATATCCCTGCCCAATACGCTTTATTATCAACACCGGAGGCGCCACAGGAAGCCAACGGGGCGTTTCGCCTCTACCGGTCTGTGGGCTTCTTTGATGTCGTGCGTCACCATCGCTACCCCGCGGATCCCCGGCCCTTCGCCATTTTGGGAGTGAGCCTGCCGCTATAAACCTGCGTTATTTCTTCTTGGCCCTAGGCGGTATCGTGTGGAGGTGTGACTATGACGAATATTCCTGAGCTTGCGGATATCCCCGGCGCGGTGCGCGAAAAACTGGCCATCTTCTTGGATCAGCGCCGGGATCACGTGGCAGAGATCGGCGCCCCGGTCAGTACCGCCATGAGCTTCTTGGAATCATTCGTCCTCGATGGCGGAAAAAGAATGCGCCCCATGTATGCGTGGGCGGGTTACCTCGCCGCAGGCCGCGGCTCGGAATCCCCTGAGGCCATGCTGCGCGCGGCGTCCTCGCTGGAGTTTATCCAGGCCTGCGCACTTATCCACGATGACATCATTGACGCGTCGAATACCCGGCGCGGGAAACCAACGGTGCATCGGGAAGCAGAGCGCCTCCACCGGGAATCTGATTTCTTAGGGGATCCGGAATTCTTTGGTACGTCGGTCGCCATCTTGGTGGGTGATTTTGCGCTGGTCTATGCCGAGGATATGTTTCAGGATTCTGGGCTCAGCTCGGAGGCGTTGCAACGTGCACGCGGGCCTTGGCGTGGAATGCGCACCGAGGTTTTGGGCGGCCAATTGCTCGATATTTCCCTCGAGGCAGCCGGTTCCGAATCCGTGGCGCTGAGCAATTCCGTCAATCGCTATAAAACCGCCGCCTATACCATCGAGCGGCCCCTGCATTTGGGCGCTGCCATCGCGGGTGCGAGCGAAGAGTTAATCTCGGCTTTCCGCGGCTATGGGCACGATATCGGCATTGCTTATCAGCTGCGCGATGACCAATTGGGAGTTTTTGGGGATCCTGCGATCACCGGCAAGCCCGCTGGGGACGATCTACGGGAAGGCAAGCGCACGGAGCTTCTCGCCCTAGCGCTACAGCGCGCCGATGAACGCGATCCCAGCGCCGCCGCTACCCTGCGGAAATTCATCGGCCGCACCTCCGATCCGCAGGACTTGCTGCGCCTATCCCAAATCATTGCGGATTCCGGCGCCCCCGATGAGATTGAGCGCCGCATTACCGCGTTGACGGAATCCGGGTTGGCTCATCTGCGTGCGGCACATGTGGATCCGCAGATTACGGAAACACTAGAGCACCTAGCCATTCAGGCGACGACGCGACAAAAGTAGGTATCACTGTGGCCAAAACCTACTCCTTGCCAGTCCCCCGCGCGCTCCCGCTGGGCCTCGTGGCCTCGTGCATACTTCTTTTTTCGTCTTTTTCTGGCGGCTCGACCCGCAATCGCGGCGGCGTGCTCGAAGCGCTCAATATCGGCTTCTTATCGTATGGTCACGGGCGCAACCTCGGGTTGGTGCTGTATTGGGTGGGCATTTTCCTCCTCGCCGCCGCCTGGGTGCTTGCCGGGCGCATGATTATTCGCCGGCAGCTTAAGCACCCGCGCCCGGAGGGAGGGGTGCGCGAGTTACAACGCATTCTTATCGCATGGGTCACCCCGCTGCTTTTCGCCGGCCCCATGGCTTCCAGGGACGTGTATTCCTACCTCATGCAGGGCGCCATGGTGCGCGACGGGTTCGACCCATATACCGAGGGCGCCGCCATCAACCCTGGGCCCTTCCTGCTGGAGGTCTCGCAAGATTGGCGCAATACCACCACCCCGTACGGGCCACTGCACCTGTGGATTGGCAAGATCGTCACCACCGTCGTGGGCGATAACGTCACTGCCGGGATCATCATCTATAAGCTGCTTTCACTATCAGGCTTTGTCCTCATTGCGTGGACGGTGCCGCGCATTGCCCGAAAGCTCGGCGCGGATCCGGCGGTCGCGCTGTGGATTGGCGTTGCCAACCCGGTCATCATCTTGCACCTTATCGGTGGCATGCACAATGAATCCCTCATGGTTGGCCTCGTGTCCTTGGGGCTATTGGCCGCGCTGCACCAGCGCTTCCACGCCGCGTTGCTGTTAGTCGGTACGGCGGTGGCAATGAAGGCTACCGCGATCTTCGCCGCCCCCTTCATCGTCTGGCTCATGGTGCACCGCTACGCGCCTCAGGGTTCTACCGTGGTGCGCACGGCAGTAGCCTTCTTCTGCTCAAGCGTCATCGCGGCCGTGGAAATCATCGCCACGGTAGCGCTTATTACTTGGGGCTCCGGCACCTCATGGGGGTGGCTTTCCCAGGTCAGCGGCAACTCCAAGGTGATTAACCCCTTGGCGGGGCCGACATTGGCCGCAGACATCATCGTTCCCGCGGTCCACATTTTTGATCCGGACGCCTCCTATAACGCCATCTTGGGCGTTCTGCGCACGATCGCGATGGTATGCATGCTCATCGGCTTAGTCATCGTGTGGTGGCTAAGCCGACATACTGTCCGCGATGCCATTATGGGCACCGCGGCGGCCTACCAAGTTGCCTTCGTATTCAACTCGGTGACCCTGCCGTGGTACTACGCCTCCATCTTTACGCTCATGGGCACCTTCCGCCCGCCGCTGTGGCTGCTGAAGTTTACCTCTGGCGTAGCGTTATTTATCAGCTTGAGCTTTTCCGGCGACGGCAACCACCAGCTCTATAACTGGTTCTGGGTCATCGGCCTCATCGTTGTGTCCTGGTCCGCAACGCAGTGGATGTTCGATGGCATTGGGCACAAAGGCCCTCAACTGCCCACACGCAGGGCTAAAAAGCAGACGCCTGAGCCCGCCGAATAACCTCGCGCGCCAGGTGCCCGTGCAAGGCGTCAATGGGCCGGCCAGGCAGGGAGTCATCTGCGGTAAATAGGTGGCGCAGGATTTCCTCGTCGTCATAGCCGCCATCGGTAAGCACGGTAATAACGCCGGTGACATGCTTGGCGATGCTCCCCTTGTCATTGAAGAATGCCAGCGGCACACGCTTGCCTTCGGGCGAGTCCCAGACAATGAATTTGCGGTCCTGGAGCAGGTCATAGGCGCGCGTGATGGGAAGACCTAGCTTGTCTGCCACCTGCTGCATGCTGAGCAGCTCTTCGCCGGCCAATAAGGAATTCAGGGAATTTTCTGCATTAGTCACGCCACCTACTTTAACGCGCCCTAGTGGATCGGCCATACTGGGAGTATGACTAGGTTGGAAATTGGTGACGTGTTGGAAGACCGTTACCGCATCGATCGCCCCATCGCCCGCGGCGGTATGTCTACCGTCTATCGCTGCGTGGATATGCGCTTGGGCCGCCAAGTGGCCGCAAAGATCATGGATGAGCGCTATGACGATGACCCGGTTTTTATCAAGCGCTTTTCCCGCGAGGCCCGCGCGATGGCGCGGTTGCAACACCCCAACCTCGTGGCCATTCATGATTTTTCCGCCGATGGCGAGCCCATTTACCTCATCATGGAGCTTATCGATGGCGGCACCCTGCGCGAGCTGCTTGCCGAAGGCGGCCCGCTGACCGTCCCTGCCGCATTATCGACCCTGCGCAGCGTGCTCCAAGGCCTGACCGAGGTACACTCTACAGGGCTTATCCACCGCGATATTAAACCCGACAACGTGCTCATTACCTCGCATCACCGGGTGAAATTGGGCGATTTCGGCCTGGTGCGTGCGAGGAATGCGCAAGCGACCTCGAATATGATCGTCGGCACCGTTTCATATTTGGCGCCGGAACAGGTCACCGGTGAGGATATAACCCCCGCCACCGACGTGTATTCCGCCGGTATTGTGCTATTTGAACTCTTGACTGGAACCGTGCCCTTCTCCGGGGATACCCCGATCGCGCACGCCACCGCGCGCCTATATGCGGATGTTCCCGCCCCATCCACGCGTGGTGAGGACGTGCCCAAGCTTGTCGATGCCCTCGTGGCCACCGCCACTGCCCGCGATCCCCGCGAGCGCTTTGCCGATGCCGGGGAGTTTTTAGATGCCCTCGAGGACATTTGCCGGGAATTGGATCTGCCCACGGTAACCATCCCGGTCCCCCGCAACGCCGCTGCCGCGCGCACCGCACAAACACCCACTGACTATTCCGGCATCGGCGCCACGGATGTATTTGAGCCCACGCGGACCATCCCGCAGGGCGCCACCGAGCACTTGGACGGCGGGCCCACCGAGGTTATTCCTCCCGAGCCGGATCCGCAGCAGCCGGACTTTGAAACGCGCCTCGATGTGCCCAAGGCACCGGTCCCCCCGGAGCCGCCACTGCCGCCTGCTCCAGCAGCACCCGCTGCGGGCGTGGGGGAAGCGCATTCTCCTGTACAAGCCCCCGCGCAGGTGGCAGAAGAAGAACCCGCTGAGCGGCCGCTAACCAATCGCCATCCTGCGTCACTGCTGGTCTTTCTCCTCGCAGTGGTGGTGGCAACCGGTGCGGTCGCTATCAGCGGGTGGTGGTTTGGTTCCTCCTATTACGAAGGAACTCCTTCCCTCTGGGTCTAGTGGGAGCTAGTTCCGCAGCATCTCTGCGATGAGGAAGGAAAGCTCGAGAGACTGTTGCGTGTTCAGGCGCGGATCGACGGCGGATTCATAGCGGCCCGGCAGATCTAGGTCGGTGATGTCCTCGGCGCCGCCGAGACATTCCGTGACATCTTCGCCGGTGAACTCGAGGTGCACGCCGCCCGGGTGGGTGCCCAAATCGCGGTGTACCTCGAAGAAGCCCTGCACCTCGTCGACGATCTTGTCAAAGTGGCGGGTCTTGTACCCGTTGGACGAGGTAAAGGTATTGCCGTGCATGGGGTCGGACTGCCACACCACGGTGTGCCCGGAGTCTTCGACGGCCTTGATGATGGGTGGCAACACGCTGCGGACCTTATCGTGCCCCATGCGGGAGATGATGGTCAAGCGGCCGGGCTCGCGGTTGGGATCCAACTTTTCGGCATATTCCACGGCCTGCTCAGGCGTGGCGCCAGGACCAAGCTTGATGCCCACCGGGTTGCCGATCATGGCGGCGAAGTTGACGTGGAAGTCATCCAGACCACGCGTGCGCTCACCAATCCACACTTGGTGCGCGGACAGGTCATAAAGCTTGGTATCACCATTATCGTCTTGGCCCAAGCGCAGCATGGAACGCTCGTAATCCTTCAACAGCGCCTCGTGTGAACAGTAAATATCCGCCGAGTGCAAGGTGGAATCCTGCACGCCGCAGGCATTCATGAATTTCAGGCCGTTTTCAATCTCGCGGGCCAGATCCTGGTAGCGGGCACCGGCGCGCGATTTACGGACGAACTCCCGGTTCCATTCGTGCAGGCGGTACAGGTCAGCGGTGCCGGAGGAGGTCAAAGAGCGTACCAAGTTCATGGCCGCGGAAGAGTTAGCGTAGGCGCGGATCATGCGTGCCGGGTCATGACGGCGATCCTCATCGGTGGGTTCCACGCCATTGACAATGTCCCCACGGTAATTCAACAAGCCATTCGCGTCCGTATCCGAAGAACGCGGCTTCGCATACTGCCCAGCAATGCGACCCAGCTTCACCACTGGAACGGAAGCACCATAGGTCAAGACGACGGCCATCTGCAGTAAGGTTTTGACGTTGCCGCGAATATGCGGTTCGGTATTCGATTCAAAGGTCTCGGCGCAATCGCCGCCTTGCAGGAGGAAAGCGTTTCCTAGTGCGACATCGGCAAGCTGCCGCTTGAGCTTCTCAATCTCCGGGGCAACCACGATGGGCGGCACCGACTCGAGAATCTTGCGCACGTTATCGGCTTGGGTGGGATCCCAACTAGGCTGTTGCTTTGCGTCACGCTTGATGACGTCCTGGAAGACCTCCTCAATGCCCTCTGGCAATGGTGGAAGATCAGGCAGAACACTTTGCGGAATATCTACTGTCCAACTCACTCTTCCATTTAACCATTTACTGCCTGTCGATTGGTAGTTAACTGCTAGAAATTGATTCTATTCCCCTTGGACAAGGGCAAGACCTCGGTGCAGGCGCGGAATTTAGCGAGGTTATGGCGGGCATCGACAAGCGCATCGTGATTGCCCTTAGGCACGGCCGGCAAGCTGGGGCGGCCGGCGAACTCCCACAGCTGCTTCAACTCGCGGGTATAGCGCGGCAGGCGCTTGGGCAAGCTCGCCATATCGCCCCACAGCTGCGCCAAGACCACGTGGTCATACGCGCCGACCCAAGCCCACAATTCAATTGGCGTAGAGCTGCGCGTGAGAAACTCCAGGATTTCCGTGCGGATGGTGCGGGCCGGCTTCCATGCAGAATCCTGGGGGCTGGGCAGCTTAGCCAACACGTTTTCCTTGACCCAAGAATTGGCCTTAGACGGGTCAAAATCCGTGGATACGGCATAATATTCACTTCCGTTTTCACCGACGATGCCGATGGAGACCAATTCAATGGTCTTGCCATCCTCGATAAATTCGGTGTCATAGAAGTAACGCACGTTTCCCAAGCCTAGCGCTGCGGCGATGGGCGCGGGAAATTGGCCCCACGATCGCGCCACTGTAAAATTTTGCGGGTGAGCAGAACCGATAATAAAGCCCTGTGGACCACCGCCCTCCCCCTAATCCTGTCTGCGCTCGCGGCGCTGTGGTGGATTATCGATATTCCTGCGTTATTCTCGGGCGAGCTTCGTGCCTTTTACCACATTGACCTCGATGTTTACCGCGAAGGCGGGGCCGGCTTCGGCAGCGATCTTTATGATCGTGACTATTTCGTAGGCACTGACCGCAACTTTTCCCTGCCTTTTACCTACCCACCGTTTGCGGCCCTGCTCTTCGCCCCGCTGCAGTGGGTCCCCCTCACCGCTGCCGCCGTGGTAGTCACGGTCCTCTCCGTACTCGCATTGTGGGTATGCATTGCGCTGGTATTGCGCTCCCTCAACTGCCAGGAATGGGCGGCTTGGGGGCTTTTTGCCGCCATGCTGGCCGAGCCGATTACGCAGACCTTTAGTTTTGGTCAGATCAATATCCTGCTGACCGCACTAGTGGTCATTGATTTGCTGTGGGTGAAAAAGGCCCGTGGCATCCTGACCGGCATCGCCATTGCTATCAAGCTCACTCCCGCCGTCTTTTTGGCCGTCTTCTTCGTCCGCCGCGAATGGAAGGCCTTCTTTACCACCCTGGGATCCTTCGTAGCCGCTGGCCTCATAGCCTTCGCCGCCAATCCGCATAGCTCGATTGAGTATTGGACCTCCACCTTGCGGGATTCCGAACGCATCGGCGGCCTAGCCTATAGCGCCAACCAGTCCTTGCGCGGCTTGTTTACCCGCCTTAGCCCCGATAACGCTGAAACTCTGTGGCTCATTGGCGTTATCGTCGTCATTGCAATTGTGTGGTTTGCCATGGAGCGCCTTTCCCACGGCAATCAGGTCGTGCTCATGCTGCTGGCGGCGTCTGTGTCGCTGCTGTGCTCCCCCGTATCGTGGTCACACCACTTCACCTGGCTGGTATTAGCGGGCGTCTACTTGGTTGCCAGCCGCCGCTGGATCCTAGCGGCACTCACTTGGCTGGCGCTATTTGCCCGCGGCCACTGGAAAGTTCCGCATACCGAAGACCAAGAACTGGACTGGACGTGGTGGCAGCACATCGTTGGCAATGACTACGTCATCATTACCGTGTTGTTGGTTGCTTGTTCGCTACCATTGGCTCTACGGCGGGGCGGCGCCTACCGATCCGCGGCGGAACCAGTGTCCAGCCAAGGATAGGGACCTTCCCCAGCGCCCACAGTGCAAGCGAAGAAATAGCCGTAAAGATAAAGCACATAGCGATCCAAAACCACGTGTTTTCCAGCGGCCACGTCCCCGCCAAAGACACGACATAATCGTGATGCGCCATGTAGTACCCGTAGCCCACCGTCAAGCCAATAGGGTGCGACAAATAAATCGGTAGCGTGTGCCGTCCGACGAACTTCACGCCTTCTGCAATCCACGGAATGTGGCTAATGAGCACGGCGCCGATAATGCCCGCCGGCACCTCCAGTGCCTGTTCCACGAGGCGCACTAATAAGTTGACATCTCCCCAACCTAAAAAGTCCGCGCCCAGCAGGGGCCAGTTAAAAGCAACATCAGCATCGTTGCCATCCCACACGTGGCGCAGGGCCAGGCCTGCACAATAAGCGCCGATGGCTGAGGCATACGCTCCAGCACTGCGCATGCTCCACGAGCCGCGGAATATCTCTTCTGCCGCAGCAGCAAAACGCGTGATTGGCTCGCGAAGAAAGGCGGCGCCTACGAAGATGGGAAGGAACATAATGGCCTTGCCAATAAACTGAAACTGTTCCTGCCACGCAATAAAAAGCACGGGAGTAAAGCTCAGGCCGATTCCTGCCCACGCCGGTAAAGCACGCACACACCACAAAAATAAATTGAACAAAATGAGCGCGTGGATAAACCACGCCATCGTATGGCCAAGGAAAAGATTTTGCAGCATCTCGGCCATACCCATGGAGGAGTCACCGAAAACCCACTGGTATTCCAGCTGTTTGGTCATATGCTCTACGGACATCCACACCAAATATGGGATGAGGAAAAACCAGAGCCGGCGGGTAAATAACTCCGCGAAACTGTAACGAAAGACTTTATAAGAGAAGTAGCCGGAGACCAGAAAGAACAGGGGAAGGCGCAGGGGGTCGAGAAAGGTATTGAGAGTTGCTAGCCACGTTTGTTCGGCTCCTGGCACCTTCAGCGTGATGTGTAGGAGCACCACGCCGATGATAGAAATTCCTTTTGCGGTATCCGGCCACGCTAAGCGGGCCTGAGGAATTGTAATTACCTCCCTTTAATCTCCGCACCGGCGGGGTATCCGTGGCCGGCCTTTAATGATTCCTTTACATCAGCCGCATAGACATCCACATAGGGATTGCCGGAGAGCTCGGCTAGTGTCCCCATGACCATGTCCGTGAACGCTCGAATGGTCTCGTGCTGCTGCGGATCCATGCCGTGCTCGCGCGCCCAATCGTGCGGGTAAATGGGATCTCCCACGCGCATCCCCACCTTGGCGGGACGGACAATCCACGAGCCGATTGGGTTAGCCTTGCGAGAATTGATCATAACGACGGGGTAGACCGGCTGATTGGTCTCCATGGCAATGCGCCCCATCCCGGTACGCCCCTTGTATACACGCCCATCTGGAGACCGCGTTCCCTCTGGGTAGATACCAAAGAGATCACCGCGCCCCAAAATCTTCCGTGCGGTCTCGAGCATGGCCTCCCCCGCTGATTCATGATCCCGCTCAATGGGAACTTGCCCGACGGAGCTAAAGAACCACTTCTGCATGCCGCCCACGAGGCCGGGGGTGGTGAAATACTCCGCCTTGGCCAAAAAAGTAATTTGGCGCGGGCACAGCAGGGGGAAGAAGAAGGAATCCATCACCGCTTGGTGGTTGGACACCAAAATCGCGGGCCCCTCAGCAGGGATTTTTTCCATCCCTTCTGACCAAGGGCGGTTCCATACACGCAGGGCGGGCCCGAAAAAGATGTGCTTAAACGCCCAGTACCATTTGTTTTTCATCTCCAGCTCGTCCTTCGCTCATTCTAGTGGCCGCGGCGGGCCAGGTCAGCTACGCCAATCATACCTGCTGCCGAGCCCAATTCCGCGGTTGCAACGCGAGCAAGGGGGCGATGCCCAGCGCCGACTATATCCCGGCCCATGGCAGCGGTGGCTTCCTCTAAGTACATATCCGCATCTTGGGACACGCCGCCGCCAATGACAATGAGCTCCGGATCAAGCACATCAGCCACGATGGATAGGCCTTGGCCCAACCACTGCCCAAAGTTCTCCATTACCGCAACACCAAGTGGGTCTCCCCCACGTGCCGCGCGTGCAACCTGCTCACCGGTGGGATACGGCGGCAAGGAGGTCTCATCATAGTTTGGGCGCAGTTCGCGCGCGGTATCCGGCAGGGCCGTGCCAGAGGCATAGCGCTCCAAGCAGCCCCGTTTGCCACACGAGCACTGCCTGCCATTGGGAACCACAACGATATGACCAAATTCCGGAGCAGTTCCAAACGCGCCGCGGTAGATGGTGTCGTGGGTCATCAAGGTAGCGCCAATGCCGGTGCCGACCGCAAAAAATACCCAATCCTTCGCGCCGCGCCCCGCGCCAAAGCGCCATTCTCCCCAAGCGGCGGAGTTGGCATCATGCTCCAACCGGACATGCAGCCCCAAGCGCTCCGCAAGGTTTTTCCGGACGGGCGCATTCCGCCACGGAAGATGCGGGGCGAAGCGGACGGTCTCACACTCTGGATCCAAAAATCCCGCAACAGCAAGGCCCACCGCACCCACGGGATAGTCTGCGCGCAGCTCCTCGACGATTGCTACCAGGTCATCATCAAGTTGGCGCGGGTCGCCCGAGGTTGGCATGGTGCGACTCGCGAGGATGTCCCCGTCTCGAGTAATTACTCCACCGCGCACATTGGTGCCACCGACATCGAAGCCGATAGTAAGATCGGCGGAGTTGTTTTCAAGCATGGATATCAGAATATACCGACAACCGGGCCAGGGTCACATCAAGCCATAAGCTTTCTCAGCCGCTGCCCCATAATCTCCCAGCTCCAGTGCTTTTCGACGTGCCTGCGTCCCGCCTGCCCCATACGAGTACGCATTTCCGGCGAGCGCAAGAGCGCCTTCAAGGCAGCCACAAGCTCATCAACAGATGTGCCCTTGACGACGATCCCCGTCTCCTCCGAAATAGTCTCCGGCGCTCCCCCAGAATCACCAGCGACGACCGGGACCCCGCAGGCCTGTGCCTCTAGGTAAACAATGCCCAAGCCTTCTACGTCCAAGCCTCCGCCGCGAGTGCGCGCCGGCATGGCAAAAATATCCGCGGCATGAAGTGCAGTTTCGATGCTGGGAGCCGGCTGAATCACCGCATCGGGGCAATAAAGCTCCGCCAATTCTCGCAACGCATCGTGATAACGCCCGCGCCCAATCAGCATCAACTGAGCATCCGGGAATTCTTCTCTGACCTGCGGCATCGCCCGCAATAATTGGTCTTGCCCCTTGCGCGGGACTAAACGGGAAATACAGACGATGGTAGGTCCGGTCACTCCGAACTCCGCCTTCGCGGCCGCGCGCTGGGCAGGGGTTGCGGGAGAAAGCAAATCTAGGCTGACTCCAGAGGGCAGGTGAGCCCACTCTGGGTGCGGGCCAAAAGGCCCGCGCAGGCGCCGCAGAGTGTAATCCGAGATATATGTAATGACGTCGGCGTTATTGCCAATCAACCGCAGGCATTGCCGGGCCAGTGGAACCATAGACCAGCCCACCTCGTGGCCATGCGTCGTTGCCACCACGCGGCGTGCCCCTGCCTGCCGCGCAGCCTTGCCCATCAGCGCCAACGGTGCTGCCGCACCAAACCACACGACGTCAATGCCTTCCTGCCGGATGATCTCCTGCATGCGGCGCGTGGTTGCGAGGGTGGGCAGCATCACGCGATGTGGCCACCGAATGACTTTGTAGGCAACCGAGGCGTCATAGTCCTCAGGTGGCTCTTGGGTTGAAGCGAATACTACGACATCGTCTGGGTCAAGCGCTTCAAGGTAGTCCCGCAGGTAGGACTGGATTCCTCCGACTTTGGGAGGAAAGTCATTCGTTACCAGCAGTATGCGGGCCACTTAGAATCGTGCAGTCCCCGAAATAGGCATCGAGTTGAGCGGCACGACCTGAACCGGCACGCCATAGGTTGAGGCGTGTACTACCTGGCCGTTGCCAATGTACATTCCGACATGGGTAACTCCTGGGTAGTAGCCCACGATATCGCCAGGCTGCAGCTGATCAACCGGCACGGAGGTGCCACCTGCAATTTGTGCTTGCGAGGTACGCGGAATGGTCTTCCCAATTTGCTGGTATGCCCAGTACATCAGACCAGAGCAGTCGAACTGGTTCGGGCCGGCAGAACCCCAGCCATAGGGCGAACCCAGCTTGGACAGAGCCGCAGAGCTAGCGCCATCAGCGATCTCTCCCAGGTCGAAATCCAGTTTATCCGTGCCGCCGAATTGTCCTTCCCAAGCTTCGCGCTGTTCATCGCTCAGCGCATCCACCTGAGCTTCGATGTCCGCCTGCTGCTCTTCCAGCGCATCCTTTTGCTTCACCAGCTCATCGCGCTGCTTTTCGAGGTCCTTCTTTTCCTCGCGCACCTTTTTCGCAGCGTCAGCGGCTTCTTGCTGAACCGCTTCAGCCATTGAGACGGCATTTGCCTTTGCATCGAGGGTGCGTTGTGCCTTGCGGGAAAGCGCACCCAAATATCCCATGCGTTCTACGGCGTCTGTTGGGTCTTCTGCAGCCAGAGCGCCCGAAACGGCGGAACGGGAGTCTCCCCGGTAGCGGGACTGTGCCAAATCGTCCACGCGGCCTTGCTGCGTAGAGACATCGCCCTGCGCGTCATGTACGCGTTTTTGGGCCTCTGCGGAGACTTGCTCCGCTTGAGCGACCTCTTCTTCCTTGGCCGCGAGCCTATCTTCTAGCTCTTTGACTTCCTCATTCTTCGCCGAGACCTTACGAGCGACCTCTCCGACGCGATCCACCAGATCATCGACGTTTTCAGAAGTAGATTCTTGGTTCGGTTCCGCCTCCTGCGCGATAACTTGCGGGAGGCCAGTAAGAGAAGTGACAGCGAGGACTGCGGTTAATGCAGCAGCTGGGAGCACACGTTTAGACACGAGAAGACCTTCAACTCAAAATTTTCAAAAATCGATTTTACTATAGCGGGTTTTAGCCGCCGTTGCACAACAAAACCCTTCCCTTTTTCGCAAAGGGAAGGGCATGTCATTTCACTGCGAATTAGAAGCGCACAGCGTTGTTAATCGGCATGTAGTTCAAGTCGCGCTCCTGCACAGGGGTGCCGGAGTTAAGCGCGTCAATGATGGTGCCGTTGCCGGTGTAGATACCGACGTGGGAAGCGCCACCGTAGTAGGAAATGATGTCACCAGGCTGGAGCTGGTCCAGGGAAACAGGGGTACCGCCAGCGGCCTGAGCCTGGGAGGTACGCGGAATCTGAACGCCAGCCTGGGAGTAGGCCCAGCTGGTCAAGCCGGAGCAGTCGAAAGCGTTTGGGCCAGCAGCGCCGTAAACGTACGGCGAGCCGAGGACGGAGCGTGCAGCTTCCAGAGCCTTCTGACCAACGGTGGACGGTGCCGGAGCAGCCTGCTGCTCTGCAGCAGCGATGAAGCTGTCGCCACCCTGGTTGGAAACCTGGCCCAAGGACGGGACATACTTGTCAATGTTTGGGACCTGGTCAATGTTCGGGACGTTTTCCAGACCGGCAACCTCGAAACGGTAGTCGGTATTAGGAACAACGACCTCGGCAGCCTGAGCAACGCCTGGGGCGGCGACAGCTGCGGTTGCAGCGATGGCTGCAGTAGATGCGATACGACGGGTATTTACAGTGCCCTGACGACGGTGCTTTGCCACGAGAAAAACTCCAAATCTTCCTACGCGTCTACTTTTCCTTGTAGAAAAGCTCTGACCCTAGGGCCTAGTGTTCATTGGAGGACCGTTCCTTTAGGCCTTCCTCCACTCGGCCCCTCAGTAGGAGGAGCCAGATGCGACGCTTTAAATTTTCATTTCCTATTGAGCACCTTTTCGGGCGGTAACTCAATGTCTCAAATAGGTTACGAAATCATCACAATCAATGTCCATTCACGATCCCGGATCCGGCTTCGTTACACGTTCGTTATCTTATTTTGACCAAGCCGAGACAAACACGCCATAACGAACATCCAATAAAGCTATTACTGAATTTTACTGGCCATACACTGCAGAAATAGCCGAAAGTCACACACTCCGCAACCGGCAATCCACTCCTCGAACCCCAAACAAAGAGTGCCAAAAAAGTTATATGTGAGGTTCCTCACACGTCTTTTGGTTCGGCCCCTTCCGTGTCAACAGACTAATTCTTTAACAGACCCTAGCCATTCAAAAAATATTTAACCGCTGTCGATTTGGGGTAGTTGGTACCGTGAGTCCGCGTAGTTGGTACCAGGGTTACGCGTACCTGGTACTGCAAGGGTTTTCTTTCATAGTTGATGCGACACCACGATTCGTTGGTGTCGCATCAACTTCTACTTGGAAAGAAGCTCATTGTTGTGGCTAACTTCAAACAGATTCTTACGATATGCCTTGACGGTGCTAGCTATACGCAGATCGCACATACATTGGGGCGGGGCCTAACCCCGACGTGTCTATTTTCCGGGGGTCAGGCCCTCAGTCGTAAGCCGTCTCAACAACGGCCACCGAATCCACATAGGAGACTTTGACATGCGCAAAGCCACATCCCCAATAGGACCGGACAAATAGAGCAAAAAGCCGGGCCGACTCATTCGGGCCGCCCCGGTACCAACTACCCAGAACACGGCAGTACCGAGTCCCCAGAACACCGGTACCAAAAACTCGCATTTGACAACCGCAATCCGCAACTGGCTAACATTACTTGGAATATGTGGATCCCAAACTGAGCTCCAGGCCCCTTCTCGCTATACAAGACCAGTTGCTGCTCGTCTATGCCCGCCCCTTCAACGCGCAACATCGGAACAACCCCTATATGCCGTAGGTCCGGCGACAAAGTTGCTTTCCTTGGCTTGTGTAGAAAATTCGCCCTCTGTGCCGCGTGGGTCTGCCTACTATGCCCGGAAATTCTGCAGCTTTTTCATCCATCAAAACGAACCATCCAGCGTCAATACCAGCACCAGCCCCCGTCACCCCCGTATGCGCTTGCAACAAACTCGACGGTCACTCCAGTCGCGTTGGTGGCACTTACGCGACGACTGCTATGACTACACGCTGCCTCAATTCTTCGGTTGCACCACTGCATTCGTCACCATAAACGGCGCATCAAATATCCCACAGTGCAGAGGTGCCTACAGGCTCAATTTGTTAGGCTGAAAATTGGCTGTCCTGATACTGAATTTCAGCTGAAATTTCAAATACACCGTGCTGCCGTGACCGGAGAGCCATGGCTCGATACACCGTTTACTTTAAAGAATTGGAGAAGAAAATGCGTAGAACGCTTACCTTAGGAAGCGTCTTACTGGCCACTTCGCTAGCAATCACTGGCTGCGGCTCCTCTGGAGGGCCAGAAAAGGCTCTTAAGAATGCCGCTGACGAGCAAATGGAAGTTCACACAAACCTGTTGGAAGCTGCTCAGCAACACCAATCTGGCGACAGCAAAAAGGCCGAAGAATCGGCACACGAGTGGGTAGATCAAGCTAATGAATTCCAGACAGATTATCTCTGCAAAGAGCAGCGAAACCCAGTATCCCCAGATGAAGTTGTTGCGACAGTCCAAAGCTTGAATCCCTCAGATGTCCCAAGTGAAGAGGAACTCGAGGAGCTAAAGGACAAGAAGGACGATGCGCTCAAAGATCTAGAAGAGTCTGATTCCTCGTCAGATGATGAAGCTTATGTAACTTCAGATAACGAAGATTTTGCAAACTATTTCAATACCAGCGAAATCGAGTTGAAGAAGGAAGATGGAGACTGGAAAGTTTGCGACAGTTCTTTCCAGCTCTTTTAAACAGAACTTCGAAAAATCAATTGTTGCTCGTTGCCTTCTCATCGAGCAATATTTGGACTAAGACATTGAAATAGTCCGTTGATCGTTGAGAGTTATTTTCTTCGCTCCCCTAACGAGGTAAAAAGGCCCCCTTCGTATGGGATATAGGCCGACACTACATCCCTACAATCGTATCGGACTAAGGCGCCAATCTCGCTGACACTTTTGAATACTGCCTGACGACTCTAGTTTCGCCAGGCAGTTCTTTCGTTTGGTGTCGAGAGCATCGACTATGCGCGTTGGACCCGAATTACCCTGCCTTTATGCAAAGGCCTACTAGGGATGAGCTCGGTAGCCCTTTTACAAACGCTGACACTACTTCTATTCTCGCGATAGAGATCCAGTAGCCTACGAACTACTCGTCGTTTCCTAAGACATCATTGCGCGAGGTTACCTTTTCCAAGCCACATGCACTAGACCTTTAAAAAAGTGTTTGCGGTAGAGAATTTAGACAGTAGAACCGCCCGCAGCTATCAATAAGTTCGAAAACAAACAAGCCCGCTGTTCGCCTCAAATTAGGCGAACAGCGGGCTTATCTAGTGAGCGTGTATCGAGCTAACCCAAGGAGAGGCTAGATGCGGCCGTTTTCCTCGTCATCACGACGGTTGGCCTCGTTGAGGCGGCGGAACATCTCCGCTTCCTCCTCGTGGTTCTCCTCGTGAATCTCGTGAACGCGACGCATGAGTTCCGGATCATCCGGGCTGAAGGTGCCCTGGATTTCGGAATCAGCGTAACCAAGGTGGTTAAGTTGCTTCGGCACCTGAGCGCCTGCGTACTCAAGCGGTACTGCGTGGCCGTGCTCGTCAACGGGGCCAAGCGGCTGGTGGACCTCAATGAAGGCACCATTAGGCAGCTGCTTGATAACACCGGTAGCGATACCGTGCTCGAGCACCTCCCGGTCAGAACGCTGGAGACCAACGCAAATGCGGTAGGTCATGAAGTAGGCAATCGGCGGCAAGATAATCAGGCCGATACGGCCCACCCAAGTCATCGCATTCAGCGAAATCTGGAAGAAGTGCGCGACGTGGTCGTTACCACCGGACAAGGTGACCAGCAAGAAGAATACGATTGCTGCTGCACCAATTGCGGAGCGGGTAGGAACGTCACGCGGACGCTGCAGAAGGTTGTGGTGTGCATCGTCACCAGTGAACTTCTTCTCCAAGAACGGGTAGGTGATAAGCAATACGACCATCAGGCCACACAACAGGGCTACCCAGAACGCAGAAGGAATCGTGTAGTTGCCCAAGTACAGCTCCCAAGCTGGCATGACACGAGCCACACCGTCTGTCCAGAGCATGTAGATATCGGGCTGGGAACCTGCAGAAACCTGGGAGGGGTTGTACGGACCAAGCAACCAGATGGCGTTGATGGTCAGCACACCGGACATAAGAGCCAGCACACCAGCAACCATCATGCCCATACCAATGGCCTTAGTTGCGAAGACCGGCATAATGCGGACACCGACGACGTTGTTCTCTGCACGACCCGGTCCAGGGAACTGGGTGTGCTTCTGGAACCAAACCATGATCAAGTGGGCTGCGATAAGGCCCAGGATGATGCCTGGGATGACCAAAACGTGGAGGATGTAGAAGCGGTCCAGCATCAAGTCGGACGGGAAGTCGCCGTTGAAGATGGCCCAGTGCAGCCAGGTACCGATAATCGGCAGACCCAGAATGATGGCGGACATAATGCGCAGACCAACACCGGAAAGCAGGTCATCCGGCAGGGAGTAACCGAGGAAGCCCTCGATCATGCCCAGCAGGATAAGGGTGCAACCAATAATCCAGTTGGCTTCGCGCGGGCGGCGGAAAGCACCGGTGAAGAAGATGCGCAGCATGTGCGCAACCATCGACATCATGAACAGTAGTGCTGCCCAGTGGTGCATCTGGCGGACAAAGAGGCCGCCGCGTACCTCGAAGGAAATATCAAGGGCCGTTGCGTAGGCGCGCGACATCTCAACACCGTTAAGCGGTGCGTAGGTGCCGTCATAGATGACCTTCGTAATAGAAGGGTCAAAGAAAAGCGCCAGGTATGTACCGGTTAGTAGAAGAATGATGAAGCTATACAGCGCCATCTCACCGAGCATGAAGGACCAGTGGGTCGGAAAGACCTTGTTCAGCTGCGTCCTTAGCACGCCGGCGGCGCTGTAGCGCTCGTCCATGTTGTTGCCCATTTGGGCGAGTTTATTGCTCATTATGACTTACGCTCCCAGAATGCCGGACCGACAGGCTCAATGAAGTTGCCCTCTGCAACAAGGTAGCCCTCATCGTCCACCGTGATAGGCAGCTGTGGCAAAGCACGAGCAGCCGGGCCGAAGACCGGCTTACCGTAGTGCAATGCGTCGAACTGCGACTGGTGGCAGGGGCACAGGATTCGGTTGGTTTGTGCCTCGTACAACGAAGTTGGGCAACCAATGTGAGTACAAATCTTGGAGTAGGCGTAGTAATCGCCGTGGTGGAAGTCTTCCTGTCCCTCACGCTCGATTGCCTTCTGCGCATCGGAGTGGCGCAGACGAATCAACATCACCGCATTGCGGTTGCCGTGGATGGAGTGCATGTGGTTTTCGTATACGTCGCGCTTAGCGTCGTATTGATCACCGTCGTTAACGTCTTCTTCCGCAAGCGGGAAGACGGTCTCCATGCCGCCGGCGGCCAAGTCCTCTGGGCGAACGCGCACGAGGCGGGTAACGCCTTCGGTGGTGTAGTGCTCGCCGGACTCACCGGAGTGCTTCTCAGCAATGGTACCGGTATCACGCGCGAGGTAAAGCTTGACGCCCTCCTCGTGCAACGTCCAACCGGAGGTCCACAGCGTGCCGTCACCGGCGTAGTTCAGCTCGTGACGTACCTTCCATGGGTTGCGGATTGCGCCAGCGAGCGGTGCGATAACCGTCAAGCCGAAGAGCACACCGGCTCCACCGAGAAGACCCTGGATAGTCTTGCGGCGACCGAGCGTGGAGGTCTTCCACGAGTCGTTCAAGAGAGCGGTAAGAGTACGACGGTCAACTTCTTCCGAAGGACCATCGTGGCGACGCTGCACTGAAATCTCTTCCGGCAGAATCTTCTTGACGTACTGCACGATGGCAAAGCCGAGTCCAAAAATGGAAAGTGCGGCGGTAATACCAAGCAGCGGGGTGTAGAGAGTGTGCCATACAAGGCCGTCCTCCCCTAGCTGCTTGTACTGCCAAGGCCAGAAGAGGTAAACACCCAAGAAGCCCAAGCCGCCGATAACGGAGATTGCCAGCCAAATGGCGACGTTGCGCCCCGCGCGCTTTTCTGCGGGGTCACCTTCAACCGGGAAGCGCTCCTTACGGAACGCTACGGTCACATCATCGAGCTCGGTACCAAGTGCAGCAAGTTCATCATTGCTCATCTTATCGAGCTCTGCGTCAGTGTAATTCTTTTTCACATTGCTCATGAGCGCGATCCAATCCACATAGCAGCGGCGCACAGGGCGCTGATACCAATAATCCACATTGCCAGGCCTTCAGCCACTGGGCCGAGACCGCCAAGGTCCCAACCGGCTGGAGACGGAGTCTCTTCTGCAGACTTCAAGTAGGCGATGATGTCCTTCTTTTCGTCTGCAGTCAGCTGGCGGTCAGAGAACTTTGGCATGTTCTGCGGACCGGTCAACATTGCCTGGTAGATCTCCTGCTCGTTAGCAGGCGCGAGCTCAGGAGCGTATTTACCGGAGGAAAGTGCGCCACCCTGGCCGGTGAAGTTGTGGCAAGATGCACAGTTCATGCGGAACAGCTCGGAACCCTTAGCAACGTCTTCGGCCTGAATCTGGCCGTTGTAGTTAGCGCCACGAAGGGATTCCTGAGCGATGCTTCCATCGTCGTTGTAGACGATGTCCGCGCCGCCACCGTTAGCTGCAACATAAGCGGCCAGCGCCAAGGTCTGCTGCTCGGTGTAACGCGGAGCCTTGCGCTCTGCCTGAGCGTCGTTGGACATCATCGGCATACGGCCGGAGTGAACCTGGAAGTACACCGAGCCGGCACCGATACCTACGAGAGAGGGGCCACGGTCTTCGATGCCCTGCAGATTGGCACCGTGGCAAGTGATACAAGCGGTGTCATAGATGTCCTTACCCTCTTGAACGAGGGCTTGGTCATCTTTTTCCGCCGTAGCGACCTGAGCGTCAGGCGTCAAGGCAGAGGCCAAGACGCCAGCGCCGGTCAAACCGATGGCCAAAGCGAAACCACCTGCGAGGGTGCGCTTCGCCTTGCGGCGACGGCGGGTCTTCTTAGCCGTGGCAGTGGTCTGCTCCACTGCCTCGGACTGCGAATTGTTATCCATCATTTTCCTTTAGATAACTCGAACACGGGAGGACTGTTTTGGGGAGAGGTTCGCCGACACTACTGAATCAAGTAGATAACGGTGAACACACCGATCCACACAACGTCAACGAAGTGCCAGTAGTAGGACACTGCCATGGCGGCAGTAGCCTGTGCCGGCGTGAATTTAGATTTAGCGATACGCGCCAGAATGATTGCAAAGGAAATCAAACCGGCGGTTACGTGCGCAGCGTGGAAGCCGGTGATGATGTAGAACACCGAACCAAAGACGCTGGACTGTACCGTCACGCCTGCGTGAATCAACTCAGCCCACTCAAACGCCATGATGCCTAGGAAGACAACACCCAATACCAGCGTGATGGTGTACCAGAGTCGAAGCTTGTAAACGTCACCCCTTTCTGCGGCAAACACGCCGAACTGCGAGGTCACGGAGGAAGAAATCAACACTGCAGTAATGAGAAAGCCCATTGGCAGGTTGATATGGGCAGTGTGCTCTGCCCAATCGCCTTCCTGGCCGTTCGCTCGCGAGGTGAACCACATCGCGAACAGTCCGGCAAAGAACATCAATTCCTGAGACAGGAACACGATGGTGCCCACGCTGACCATATTGGGTCGGTTCAGCGAGGCAACACGTGGTGCTGTCATACCTTGGTTAGAAACTACGCTCGTCACAGTGGTAATTATGGCTGTTCTAGACTCTAAAGTCACTTCAATTCCCCCCGCTTCCGCCATTCGGTTTTCACCAAATTGCCAGCTACCGATAAGGAATGTCTTGTGGCCTACCAAGATTAATTACCTGGGAACTTTTTGTATTCTTTTCCGACGAGACATCAACGCAGGTGACACACTTAAACTTCATCTATAGCCACGATCGCTACCTTTTTGTCTGCTCGAATCACGACAATCCATCCTTCATCCGCAACCGATTTGGACAAGTTTCTTAGAGAGATAAATCACACGGCGGTTTCCGGGGAAAATTGCCCGTTTGCAACTTTCGGATGACCCCCGCAGAAATAGGGGTTTACGTGCTAGGATGCCCCTTTGCTGCCCACTTATAACCTGGGCGCATCCGCTCTCCCCCTCCCCTAAAAAAGTTCTGGATTCTCGGGAACTTTCCTATTTTGTTTACGACGAGGATCGCCAAAGCCCTCCCCACCGTGGTGTGCTGAGGAGGGCTGAGAAGTTTAGGCAGTGGTTGCGACTAGATATGTACTAGTGCTTTTCCTTAGGCAGGCCATACTGCAGGGACAGGCCGGCACAGGCTGCAATCAAGCAGACAGCACCCAAGGCGATGAGCCAGTAGTACAGGAAGATGACGCCAAGGCCCAAGAATCCGATGGAACCTGCCATAGCCAGTGGCCAGATGGAGCTCGGGGAGAAGAAACCCAAGATACCAGCGGAGTCTTCGGTCTCTGCTTCTTCCCAGTCTTCCGGCAGAACGTCGCTGCGGTTATCGGTGAAGTGAAGGTAGCCACCCAGCATAAGGCAGAGCATGACGGAGAGGAACATGCCTACGATGCCAACCCACTCGGCACCGTAGAGGTAACCATCATCCTTCACGAGGGTGACGCCAAAGATATAAACAATCAGCGAGACGAAAAGGTAAGTCGCGATTGAGTAAAAGACTTTCGATGTTGCACGCATTGTGTAATGTCCTTATCTCTTATGCCGCGGTCTTGACGTAGTTGTCACCATCGGCCGTGTCACGCTCGCCGGAGAACGGGTGGGTGGTAACTGCGTACGGATCCTGGCCAATTTCCTTCAACGCCTCAGCGTTGGTGGCATTCGGGTTCTTCTCGCGGAAGTCCATGTAGGCATTGAAGTCCTCTGGGGAGACAACGCGAATCTCAAAGTTCATCATGGAGTGGTAGGTACCGCACATCTCGGCACAACGGCCAACAAAGGCGCCTTGCTTATCAATCGACTCGACCTGGAAGCTGCGCTCCTGAGCGTTAGATTCAGGGTGTGCATAGACGTCGCGCTTGAACAAGAACTCCGGAACCCAGAATGCGTGAGAAACGTCAGCGGAAGCCAAACGGAATTCGATTGCGGTATCGGAAGGAAGAACCAGAACCGGAACCTCCTCGGTGGAACCTACGGTCTCAATCTTGTTGTAGTTGAGGTAGGAAAGGTCGCCCTTGGACTTACCGTGAATTGGGTTGGGGTTATCCACGCCTTCAGGGTCATGGGCGGTCTTTTCCGCTTCGGCCTGGCGCGCTTCGTCCGCACCGTTATAGTTCTCACCATTGACGCGGTTCTCGGCGTAGCCGAACTTCCAATTCCACTGGAATGCAGTGACGTCGACAACCACCTTTGGATCCTTATCCAATGCGGTGACCTTTTGCTGGGTCTGCACCGTGAAGAAGAACAAGGCCATGATGATCAGGATTGGAACGATGGTCAATACCATTTCCAATGGCACGTTGTACTGCGTCTGGCGCGGGAATTCACCCTTGCCATCGCGCTTGGCCTTCTTCGCGCTCCAGCGGAAGATTGCAGTAAGGAAGAGGCCCCACATGACGAAGCCGACAATCCAAGCTGCAACCCAGACCCAGATCCAGAAGTTGTACATTGCCTCAGCCTCAGGGGTCACACCCTTTGGCCAACCGAATCCCAGGAGGTTCTCTACAGCAGTTGGCGCCTGAACGTCACAACCAGCCAGGGCGAGACCGCCTAGGGCAAGTGCGCCAGCTACGCCCGCCTTACGGGCGAAGGTGCGCTTATTACGCTGTCCCACGTGTGTTCTGCCTTTCTGTCCACACAAACTTCTCGAATACTCACAGAGCACCCTTACCCAATCAGAATAATGGATAAATGCTTGGTTCCCAGCCTTTTTGAAGCTTAAAAGGAGACCCAGGGCGCTCAATTTATATCCACGTTCCAGTAGGTTACCGCCCCACCTGCACAATGTTCCAACCGTACCCCCGGTCTGCACCTTTGCCATGTGCCTTAACTCACAGGGAACAATTCCGGCCATCATCCGAAAGTTCGCACCCTTACGGGGAAGCTGAATTTAAGCTTTTCCGCAGCTTCTTCCAAGCCGTGGCGCTTTCTGGTTTCCACCCCATGCACCGTAGAGTAGGACACCGAGCACTAGTCGCTTAATTAAAAGGAGCTATCTTTACATGTGCGGACTTCTTGGCATGCTCGCGGCCACCGGAAACGTGGACAAATATGTCGACGCGCTCGAGCGGTCGCTTCCTTGCATGCACCACCGCGGACCGGATGCAGCCGGTACTTGGCATGATGGCGACGCCGCCTTCGGCTTTAACCGCCTGTCCATTATCGACTTGGAACATTCCCACCAGCCCCTGCGCTGGGGTCCCGAAGATGAACCAGAGCGGTATGCCCTTACCTTTAACGGCGAGATCTACAACTACGTTGAGCTCCGCGAAGAACTCAAGGCCTTGGGCTATACCTTCTATACGGAAGGTGATGGCGAACCCATTGCGGTGGGCTATCACCACTGGGGCAAGGACGTCGTCGAGCACCTGCGCGGCATGTTTGGCATCGTTATTTGGGATACCAAGACCAAGACCATGTTTGCCGCGCGCGACCAGTTCGGCATCAAGCCGCTTTACTATGCCACCACGGACGCCGGCACCGTCTTTGCCTCCGAGATGAAGTGCATCCTGGAGATGGCCGAGGACATTGGTCTAGAACTCAACCTTGACCGTCGTGCTATTGAGCACTATGTCGACCTGCAATACGTCCCGGAACCGGAATCCCTGCACGCCAATATCCGCCGGGTGGAATCCGGCTGCACTGTGACCCTGAAGCCGGGCGAGGAGGTCGTCTCCGAGCGCTACTTTAAGCCGCGTTTCCCGGTCCAGCAGGTACCAGAAGGAAAAGAACAGCAGCTCTTTGACCGCATTGCAGAAACGTTGGAGGATTCCGTCGCCAAGCACATGCGTGCCGATGTCACCGTTGGCTCTTTCCTCTCTGGCGGCATCGACTCCACCGCCATCGCTGCCTTGGCCAAACGCCACAACCCGGATCTGCTGACCTTTACTACAGGCTTCGAGCGCGAAGGCTATTCCGAGGTGGACGTGGCCGCGGAATCGGCGGCCGCCATCGGCGTGGAGCACATCGTCAAGATCGTCTCGCCGGAAGAATACGCCGAGTCGATTCCTAAGATCATGTGGTACCTGGATAACCCGGTGGCCGATCCTTCCCTCGTGCCGCTGTACTTCGTGGCCCAAGAGGCCCGCAAGCACGTCAAGGTGGTCTTGTCCGGTGAGGGCGCCGATGAGCTCTTCGGTGGCTACACCATCTATAAGGAGCCGCTGTCGCTCGCCCCATTTGAGAAGATCCCCTCTCCCCTGCGCCAGGGACTGGGCAAGCTTTCCCGCGTGCTGCCAGAAGGTATGAAGGGCAAGTCCCTGCTCAACCGCGGTTCCATGACCATGGAGGAGCGCTACTACGGCAATGCGCGGTCCTTTAACTTTGAGCAGATGCAGCGCGTTATCCCATGGGCCAAGCGCGAGTGGGATCACCGCGAGGTCACTGCGCCCATCTATGCGCAGTCGGAAGACTTTGACCCGGTAGCCCGCATGCAGCACCTTGACCTATTTACCTGGATGCGCGGTGACATCCTGGTCAAGGCCGATAAGATCAATATGGCCAACTCCTTGGAGCTGCGCGTGCCATTCCTGGATAAAGAAGTATTCAAGGTCGCAGAATCCATTCCGCACGATCTGAAGATTTCCCACGGCACCACCAAGTACGCGCTGCGCAAGGCCATGGAACAGATCGTTCCCGCGCACGTCCTCAACCGCAAGAAGCTGGGCTTTCCCGTACCCATGCGCCACTGGCTGGCCGGCGACGAGCTCTACGGCTGGGCACAGGACACCATCAACGATTCCCAGACGGAGGACATCTTCAATAAGAAGGAAGTTCTGGAGATGCTCAAGGAGCACCGCGATGGCGTCTCCGATCACTCCCGCCGCCTGTGGACCGTGCTGTCCTTTATGATCTGGCACGGCATCTTTGTGGAAAAGCGCATCGACCCGCAGATCGAGCAGCGCGACTACCCAGTCAAGCTTTAGGCCGCATTGGGTAAAGCTCTACACCGAGCCATAAAGACATAAAAATAGGGTGAGTGCCGCGAAGCACTCACCCTCTTTCTTTATCCTTCGGTTTAGTTGAAGGAGTCGCCACACGCGCAGGAGCCGGTAGCGTTCGGGTTATCAATGGTAAATCCCTGGGACTCGATGGTGTCAGCGAAGTCGATCTTGGCACCGGTAAGGTACGGCACGGACATCTTGTCCACGACGAGCTTGATGCCACCTACCTCGTCGACCTTGTCACCATCGAGGCTGCGGTCGTCGAAGTAGAGCTGGTAGCGCAGGCCAGCGCAGCCGCCGGGCTGCACTGCGATGCGCAGGGAGAGATCGTCGCGGCCTTCCTGATCAAGCAGGCCCTTTGCCTTTGCGGCTGCGGCCTCGGTCAGAATGACGCCGGTTTCGGAAACTGGAGCGGTCATCACTTCTCCTCAAATGTGTCTTGGTTGCGTAGCCACTACCCTACCCGCATCTACGAGGAGGGAAAAGGTAGCCCATAGTAATAACAACGCCGTGGGCGGGCCTATTCCCCTCTCGGGAGCGAAACCTTGTAGTCTGATCAGCGTGAAACTTCCGTGGCAAAAAGATGACAAGACCTCCCCTGAACCTGCTCCCGTGCAGGAAGAAGTTCAGGAAGAAACCCACCGCAAGGGGTATACCCCTCCGAAGGGTCGTCCCACGCCAAAGCGCCAGGAACAAGAAATCGCGCGCGGCGTGAAGCGCGATCCACATGGGGTATCCGATGCGCAGCGCTACAAGCGCCGCAAGGAACTCAAAAAGTCCATGAGCAAGGACGAGTGGAAAGAATATAAAAAGCAGGAGCGCAAGGAACGCAACCAACGCAACCGCGAAAGCCAAGAGCGCATGGCTGAAGGCGATCCACGCTTCCTCCCTGCCCGCGATCAGGGCGAAGAGCGCGCCTACGTGCGCGATTGGATCGACGCCCGCCGCACGCTTTCGGAATGGGTCATGCCGATGGCGCTTGCCCTTATCGTCGTGGTCTTCGTGACCTATGCCGCCCCCAGCATCGCCGACCTCATCAATGCGATTGCCATGGTGGTCATCCTCATCTTCGCCATCGACGGCATCTGGCTGGGCCGCCGTGCTAATAATGCTGTGCGCAAGAAGTTCCCCGGTACCACCGCCACCGGCTTTGGCCTGGGATTCTACGCATTTTCCCGCGCCAGCCAGCCCCGCAAGTGGCGCATTCCTCGCCCGCGCGTAGAGCGCGGTGCCGACGTTTAAGGAAGCACGCTCATGGCTGATTCCCCGCAGCTTTACCCCTACGGTCGGCTAAGCGGTGCCGCACAGTGGCTAGCCGCCTGCCAGGATCGCTCCCCCGCTTCCGAGCCACATCGGGTGCGGGCCATCATCTTCGCCGAGGACGGTGACGGGATCCCACAGGCCACGGAGACCGCCGCTCGGCGGGTCGGGGCCAGCATTAAATCCGTCACGGTGACGGATTGCTCCACCGCCTATGACCTAGGCGTGCAGGCAGCGGATGCAGAGATTGATGGCGGTGCGGATCTATTGATTCCTGGCGGCATCGACAGCACGCAGGCTGCCGCGGCCGTCATGGGGGTCATGGCGCAGGAGGAGCCGGTGGTGGTCGTCGGCAAGCAGCCAAGCGTCGAGGCTTGGAAGGCCGAGGTTGCGGCCATTCGCGATGCCATGTTTCGGATGCGCGACCTGACTGGGCGGGAGCTCATCAAGGCCTGCGGCTCCCCCGTATTGGCCGCGCTGGTCGGCTTTATCTCCCAGGCGGCGCGGCGGCGCACACCCTTGCTTGTCGATGCCCCCTTGACCTCCACCGCCGCCGTATGCGCCGCTGCAGACACGCGGATCCACGACTGGATCCTTGCCACCAATATCGCGCCGCAGCCGGCTCACCGGTTGGCCTTAAAAAAGCTGCGGCTGGAGCCCCTGCTCGAGCTGCCGATGGAACCGGTACCGGCGCTCGGCGCCTTGGCTGCCCTACCCCTTTTATTACTGGGCGTAGAAATCACCGCGGACGCGACGCAGGCAGAGGCCTAACTGCGCGCCGCAGGTCCGCCTCGCGCCGCGTTACACCGCGGCGCGCTAGACCAGAGTGTGCAACCAGCCGTGGGCATCCTCCACGGCGCCGCGCTGGATACTGGTCAGGCGCTCGCGCAAGGCCATGGAGACCTCGCCTGCCTCGTTATTGTTGACGCTGAAATCGGTGTCCTCACCAAGGACGCGCCCTACCGGCGTGATGACGGCGGCGGTGCCGCAGGCAAAGGCCTCGGTCATCTTCCCTGATTCCACATCGCGCTGCCATTCTTCGGCGGTGATGCGTCGCTCGCTGACCCTATAACCCATGTCTTCGGCGACCTGCAACAAGGATTGGCGGGTAATGCCGGGTAGCAGGGAGCCAGAGAGTGCTGGCGTGACGATCTCGGCGTCGCTACCGGTGCCGTAGACGAACATAAGGTTCATCCCGCCCATCTCTTCGATGTACCGGCGTTCGATGGCATCCAGCCAGACCACCTGGTCGCAGCCCTTTTCTTCGGCCTGCGCCTGCGCCAACAAGGAACCAGCGTAATTGCCGACGAATTTCGCGGCACCGGTTCCGCCCGGCGCAGCGCGAACATAGTCAGTAGACAGCCACACCGAAACCGGCTTAATGCCGCCGCTGAAATACGCACCGGCGGGCGAGGCCAAGAGGATGAATCGATACGCATTAGCCGGGTGAACGCCTAGCGATACCTCGGTAGAAATCATAAAGGGGCGCAGGTAGAGCGATGCTTCCCCGCCTGCTTCCGGTACCCAGCTCTTATCGATGTCCACCAGCTGGCGCAGTGCCTCGATGAATTCTTCTTGGGGTAGCTCGGGCATCGCCAAGCGCTGCGCCGAATTAATAAAGCGTTGCGCGTTTTGATCAGGGCGGAAGGTAACGATGGAATCATCGGGCTGCCGGTAGGCCTTAATGCCCTCAAAAACGGCCTGGCCGTAGTGAAAAACGTTGCTCGCTGGGTCCATCGTCAGCGGGCCATAGGGACGGACCTGCGCATCGTGCCAGCCTTTCTCCGTGGACCAATCAATGGTCACCATGTGGTCCGTAAAGTACTGGCCAAAGCCGGGATTGGCCAGAATTTTATCTAAATCTGCTGCCGCCGTTGGTTGATTCGTACGGGTAATCGTGTAATCAAGCATGCCCACAATCTACTCCTTTTATCTATAGCCGGGTAGGAATATGTTCACTCTAGCGCGGTACCATGGGCAGAAGTTTCATTAGTACCAATTAAAAAGGAGGACTTTATGTCTCAGTACACTGGACCCGCACGTGGGGCATTTCCTGAGCTTAAGCTAGAAAAGAAGGTCCCGAAGAACGCGCAGGCCCTACTCATCGCCGCATTTAAGGGCGAGGAGGGCATTGAACTTCCAGGCACCTCGCTGCTCAAGCCGGCCGCGCTGCGCGAAGCATACGAGTCCCTCATCGCCGTGGGGGCAACCGGCAAGGCCAATGAGGTCACCCGCATCCCGGCGCCCAAGAAGGCGGAGGTCGATTCCATCATCGCCGTCGGCCTTGGCGATGCCGAGGACCTCGATGCAGAAACCTTGCGCCGCGCCGCCGGCAGCGCCGCACGCTCGATATCCAAGGTGGAAGAGGTGGCCACCTCCTTGGGCGATTTTGGCATCGCTCCCACGGTAGAGGGCCTTACCCTGGGCGGTTACAAGTTCAAGGGGCTTCGTTCTAAGTCCGGCAAGGATTCGGAGCAGCCAGCCGCCTTTACCGTGGTGGCAGAAAAGTCCGCGCGCGAGGAATTCGAGGCGGCCAAGATCACCGCGGAGTCCGTGGTGATTGCCCGCGACCTGGTCAATACCCCGTCCAACCTGCTGTACCCGGAGTCTTATGCAGACTTCCTCTCCGCCCAGGCTGATGAAGTTGGCCTCGATGTAGAAATCTTGGACGAGAAGGCACTGCAGAAGCAGGGCTTTGGCGGCATTACCGCCGTCGGCCGCGGTTCCGCTCGCCCGCCGCGCCTGGTGCGCCTGAGCTGGAACCCGAAGAAGGCGAAAAAGCACGTGGCGCTCGTGGGCAAGGGCATCACCTTCGATACCGGCGGCATTTCCTTAAAGCCGGGGTCTGGCATGTGGGACATGATTTCCGATATGGGCGGTTCCGCCGCCATGGCCGTCTCCATCATCGCTGCGGCCAAGCTCAACCTGCCAGTGAAGATCACCGCTACCCTGCCGCTGGCAGAAAACATGCCGGGCGATAACGCCACCCGCCCAGGCGATGTCATCACCCACTACGGCGGCATTACCTCTGAGGTTCTCAATACCGATGCGGAGGGCCGCCTCGTGCTTGCCGATGCCATTGCGCGCGCCAGCGAGGATAAGCCCGACTTCCTCATCGAAACCGCCACGCTGACCGGCGCCCAGATGGTCGCCCTAGGCGAGCGCACCGCTGGCGTCATGGGTTCGGAAGACTTCCGCGACCGCATGGCGGGCATCGGCCGCGAGGTCGGTGAAAATGCCTGGGCCATGCCGCTATTGGAAGAACACGATGAATCCGTGAAATCCGCCAGCGCCGATATCCGCAATATCAATGCCAAGCGCGAGGGCGGCATGGAATACGCCGGCACCTACTTAAAGCAGTTCGTGGGCGAGGGCATCGAATGGGCACACATCGATGTCGCCGGGCCTTCCTTCAATACCACCGGCGCTTATGGCTATACGCCAAAGATGGGTACGGGCGTTCCCACCCGCACCGTCATCGCTGCCCTCCGCGAGATTGCTGAATCAAAGTAATACCTCACGTAGCCGCCTGGGCATAAAATAGCGGAGTTATGAACACTGCTTTAATCATCGTTGATGTCCAACACGATTTTTGCCCAGGCGGCGCGCTTGGCACCGATCGCGGCAACGAGGTTGCAGAGAAGATCTCTTCTTTGCAGACCGAGTACGACACCGTCGTTGCCACGCAGGACTGGCACATCGATCCGGGTTCCCACTTTGCGGAGGACCCGGATTTTGTCGATTCCTGGCCGGTGCACTGCGTCGCCGATTCCTATGGCGCCCAGATGCACGAGGCGATCGGGCCTGCGCAAGCATATTTCCGCAAGGGTGAATACACCGCCGCGTACTCCGGCTTTGAGGGTGAAGCGGACGGCGTATTGCTGGCGGATTGGCTGCGCGAGCACGCTATCGATGCGGTAGACATCGTCGGCATTGCCACGGATCATTGCGTGCAGGCAACCGCGGCGGATGCCCTAAAGGAAGGCTTTTCCGTCCGTGTCTTGAGCGAATACTGCTCTCCTGTGGATCCAGACCGCGGTAATGCCGCCTTGGCAATGCTAGGAAAAGCCGGCGCCACCATCGTCTAGGCCTATTAACTTAAGTCTTGCCCCGAATCAGGGTTCTCGCCGCGCTCAAAACGGGCGCGGCGAAGGCGCTGTTCTTCCCTCTTGCGCAAGATACGTTGGCGTTCCATACGCTCGCGCATGCGTTGGGGGTACCCGGTTTCTTCGACATCAAAAACGTCGCACTGCAATAGTTTTCCTACCGCGTCAATCCCCTTCGGCCCGCCGATGCGCCGACGGATAAACTCACCTTTTTCATCCACGACGACCACAGACATTTCATTGACCACGGTCTCAGGCTCGATAAATGCCTCGACAAACGCCTTATCAGCCGCCCACAATTTGAGCTCTTGTTCATCTTCTGGGCGAATAGTTTCTCCCGGACCGCGGGGCGGTCGCAGTGGCGATCGGGACTTATTGCGGCGGAAGAGGTTGAACATAACCCACTAGTTTACCCGCATGGAGGGTATTACTAACCCCACTACTGCACGATGACGGGCATCACGCTGTAAGATTGTGCGGTAGCGATAGAATACTTCCAACTTTTCGAGGAGTCTTAAAACTCATGGCGAACTCCGTTGAGATGCCCGAGCTGGGCGAGTCCGTAACCGAAGGCACCATTACCCAGTGGCTTAAGTCCGTCGGCGACACCGTCGAGGTGGATGAGCCTTTGCTCGAGGTCTCCACCGA